>JADGRT010000148.1 GCA_017880715.1 Verrucomicrobiia bacterium
TTATCGTCCTCGTCCTTCGTCCCTCGTCCTCGTCCTCGAATTTCCGGCTCATTCGATCGAGGACGAGGGACGAAGGACGAGGACGAGGACGAATGGGGGAAATCAGCCATCGCTTCTCCACGTAGGGCGGACCCTCCTGGTGGGCTCGTGGCTCTGACTTGACAACTGGGTCGGGTTGAAGGAGCTTCCGAGGCAGGTTTAAGGTTGGTTGGTATAATTCGACCAGCGGCAGACAACGAAAGGAACCTTACATGATAAAACCGGAAATCCAAGACGCCTTCAACAAGCAGATCAACGCCGAGATGTATTCGTCGTACATCTATCTCGCCATGGCAGCGTGGTTCGAAAACGAGAATCTAACGGGCATGGCCAGTTGGATGAAAACCCAGTCCCGGGAGGAATGGGGTCATGCGATGAAGTTTTTCGAGCACCTCCATGAACGCGGCGGACGCGCCACCCTCGCCGCCATCAAAGCGCCGCCTGCCAAATGGGATTCGCCCACCGTCGTGTTTGAGGAAGTTGCCAAACACGAACAGCAGATCACCGGGCTGATCAACCAGTTGGTCGATCTCGCGCAGAGCGCCAAAGACCACGCCAGCGTCAACTTCCTGCAGTGGTTTGTCAACGAACAGGTGGAAGAGGAAGCCACCGCCGCTGATATTCTGCACAAGCTCAAAATGATCAATAAATCCACCAACGGCCTGTTTTTCCTCGATCGCGCGTTGGGCGAACGCAAGTAGTTCCAAGTTCCCTATGCTGCAAGCGCGGACAGGCATGTCCAATGCCGCGAGCTTTTCAACGTAGTCATCCCGGAGGGATGGCTGAGAATAGCCCAGCGTTTCAACGCTGGGTGCGGACGGATCGACGGTTGAGTCCCGAAGGGACGGCTGAGGTTGTGGTTCTCAGCCGTCCCTCCGGGACTTGACACCCAGGCCACGGTCCCAGCGTTGAAACGCTGGGCTATTCTCGTTCGTCCCTTCTGGACAAAAACACGGCCTTGGTCTGGCACCTATAGCGCAAATCCTAGCGGCATCGGACCGGTTTGTCCGCTCCTTTTTTTTCATGAGCACCCAACAGGAAATACTGGCGATCGCCATTTTTTCGTTCACGTATGTGTTGATCAGCGGCCGGCGCCTGAAAATCCTGCCGCTCAACCGGCCCGCCGCCGCCGTTTTGGGCGCGGTACTGATGGTGGTCACGGGGGTTCTGACTCCGGAACAAGTCTATCGTTCCGTGGATTATGACACGCTGGTCTTGCTGTTGGGCATGATGCTGATTTCCGCCTACCTTTTTTTAGCGGGATTCTTCGACGGGGCCGCCGATGGTATTCTCAAGTTGGCCCGAACGCCGCAGCGACTTCTGCTCTACCTGGTTTTGACCTCGGGTATTCTCTCCGCCCTGTTGGTCAACGATACCATCTGCCTGATGCTGACGCCGCTGGTGGTGGCGGTCATGGTTCGCGGTCGCCTGCCGCTGGTCCCGTACCTGCTGGCATTGGCCATGAGCGCCAACATCGGCAGCGTGGCCACGCTCGTTGGCAATCCGCAGAATATGATCATCGGTCATCTGTCTCAGATACCCTTTCTGCGTTTTTCGCGGTCGCTCCTGCCCGTGGCAGCGGTGGGATTGGCCATCCAATATGCCATCCTGCGCGTGGGTTTTCGGCAGGTGCTGCGTCAGGCCATCATTCAGCCGCAAACCACCTCGCCCCGGCCCATCGACCGGCGCTTGCTCAAACTAACCTTCGGTACGCTGGCGCTGGTATTCGCCGGATTTATCGCCGGTTATAATCTGGCCTGGACCGCCCTGGGTGGCGCCGCTTTGCTCATGGTGTTGGCCCGGCGCGACACCCACGAGGTTCTGAAGTTGGTCGATTGGCATCTGCTGGTATTTTTCGCCGCGCTGTTCGCCGTCGTGGAAGGATTCAACCGCACCGGGCTGCCCGATCGAACTTTCCACGCCATCCAGGGCGTTTGGGGCGCCAGCGCCCTCTCTCAAGCCTGCAATTTCGCCTGGTTCTCCGTGGTGGGATCGAACCTTTTTTCCAACGTTCCCTTTGTACTGGTGGCCGGCAAATGGATCGGCAACTTCGCGAATCCGGAATTGATCTGGAAAGTAATGGCCATGGCAACCACCCTGGCCGGCAATCTCACCATTCTAGGCTCGGTGGCCAATATGATCGTGGTGGAATCGGCCCGTGGACATGCGGAAGTGGGATTCTGGGACTATGCCAAGTTCGGTATTCCAGTGACCCTCCTGACGACCGCCGCCGGCATGATTCTGCTTTGGATGTTGGGTTAACAACTCGTTAATAATGTAGCAGCCGACGTAAGGAGGCTCTAAATGAATGGTTCCTTCCGAAGAAATTTGAGCCTCGTCACCTCGGCTGCTACGAGAGCATGACTTCTTAAACGGGCTGTTAAGAAACCGAAAACTACTCTCGCTGACTCAAGAACCGGTGAATGCCCTGCGCGGCGCGGCGGCCGTCGCGTACCGCATAGACCACCAGATTGGCGCCGCGGACCAGATCTCCGCCGGCAAACACCTTGGGCAGGCTGGTCATTTGGTTGTCGTCCACCGCCATCCCGCCCCAGTCATTCACCGCGACCCGGGACAAATCGCTCTCTGGTGGATACGTGACCGGATCGAAACCAAACGCGACCAACACCACATCCGCCGGCAGAGAAAACTCGGAGCCGGACACCGGGTACGGCTTGCGACGCCCCTGCGCATCCGGTTCGCCCAGTTTCATTTGCGCGCAACGAACCTCAACCACGCGGCCTTGCGCGTTGCCAATTAATTCAAGGGGATTGGTCAGAAAATGGAACCGCGCGCCTTCCTCGACGGCATTGTTATATTCCTTGCGGCTGCCGGGCATGTTGTCCAGGTCGCGGCGATAAAGGCAGACGGCCTCCAACGCATGACACCGCAGGGCCGTGCGCAAACAATCCATGGCCGTGTCGCCGCCGCCCAGTACCACCACCCTTTTACCCGCCACTCGAATCGTAGGGATATTGGATTTCGCCCCGGCGTTCTTTTCGATCAAGAACGGCAAGGCCGGAAAAATCCCCTCCAGTTCGGCCCCGGGAATATCCAAGGGCTTGGACTGCTGGGCGCCCATGCCGAGAAAGATGGCGTCGAATTGGTCCAGCAACGCCTGCAACGTCACATCCTTGCCGACGGCAACCTTCGTGCGGAATTGGATGCCGCGTTCACGCAACAACTCCAGGCGCCGTTCCATGAGGACTTTTTCGAGCTTGAACGAAGGGATGCCATTGACGAGTAATCCACCGGCGGTGGCTTGGGACTCGAACACCGTGACCGAGTATCCGAGTTGGGCCAGTTCGTCCGCGCAAGACAATCCTGCCGGGCCCGATCCCACTACGGCTACCGACCGACCGTTGGGCATGACGCGCGGAGGCTTAATATCCTGGTGGGCAAAGGCGTATTCGTTGATGAATTTCTCGATGGCCCCGATGGGTATGGGAGCTCCCCGCGTACCGAGGGTGCACATTTCTTCGCAGCCGCGTTCCTGGGGGCACACGCGCGAACAAATCTCCGGCAGGTTGCTGGTGGAACGCGACACCGCGGCAGCCTCGAGGAATTTGCCTTCGGCCGTGAGCGCCAGCCATTCGGGTATGCGGTTGCTCAGCGGACAGCCGATGGTGCAAAAGGGCTCGCCGCATTGAAGGCAGCGGGCCGCCTGGGCTTTGACCGTCTCGGCGTCGTAGAGGGTGTACGTTTCCTTGAAATCCTCGACCCGCTCCGCCGCCTCGCGTTTAGGCGGATCGACCCGCGGCACATCGCACCAGATGTACTTGTCTTTGGCCGTGGCAGCCACCAGCGGTTTCATTCGGCCCTCTGCTTTGTCTGACGGTTCATTCACTGGCCAGCGTTCCTGGCCGGGTCACGCCGGTCGTGGCGTGACCGAAGTCGATGCTAGCTTAACTCATGACCATGGATGGCTCAACTGTTTTGATGGCTGCCCTCACGGGCGGTCTGAGAAAATGGCTTCATCGCGAATTTTGTCCCCGCCGGCGGTCTTGAACTCGCCGGTTAAACCGCCGCCTTGAACCCCGAGCGGTTTCCATTTCCTGCGGTTGATAAGTGGAAAAAGTTTACAGTGAGGTTAAGCACTGGAAACAAAGAAGATAGAATGGCGGGAGCGGCGGGGCTCGAACCCGTAACCTCTGCCGTGACAGGGCAGCGCTCTAACCAATTGAGCTACGCCCCCACCGGGGCCGACAACCTAGGCAATGGCCGCCGGCAAGTCAACGGTCAAATCGTAAAAAATGATTCGGGCAACGGACGCCAAGGAGGTGGGGGTGGGGAACCCCGCTGAAGAAACGTACCGCTACCCGAATCAAAACTTAGGCGCCTTCCGCGCCTTCAACCAGGTATAAACTAAGACTCGTAGCGCGTTTGTCAATACCTCAAAATGGCTCCAGCCAAATAACCCTATTTTCGGTCGGCCTACAACCATTTACCGGAGGTTGGAGCACCCCTCGCCACCCAATTCACATCGTGATCCAGCACAACCCGGCCTGGGGCGCCGCGTTGACCGTCGTCTCAGTCGTCGATTGCGCTTGACGGTGGCGCTTGTTCTGCTTGCATAGAACCCATGAAAACAAAACTTTCTGCACTAGTTAGCCTGAGCTGCCTTTTGGCGCTGCTCGCCGGTTGTGTCAGCACCATTGACGGCCGTCACCAGGCGGCCGTCCCCTTCGTCAAGGATACGATCACCAGCCGCTATGAACGGCCCGTGGAACCGATCTTTGCAGCCGCGAAGAAGGTTCTGGCGGATATGGGCACGCTTTACGGTGAAAACACCATCACCAAGACGCTGGAAGCGAAGATCGACACCCGCACGGTGTGGGTGAGGATCGAAGAGGCCGATCCCAACGTGTCCAAGGTCACCGTCCAGGTGCGTACCAGCGGGGGCGGCTCGGACATTGATCTGGCGAGCGAAGTGGACAAACGCATTGCCTTGCAATTGCGCTGAACTGGCTCTCACGGCTCCGAACGCTTAAAGCAGGCAGCCAAGTCGCCTTCGATGGGATGGGATTATATCTCCCTTGGCGGTTTGGGCTGACCGTGTCTAAGTCCAATATTTTGATCGTACGAACCCAGCTTCACGGCTGGGTTCGTTTTTTGGGCGCGCAACTCCAGGGCCAGGTGCGCGATGCGCTGACGGGCCGCCTCGGCCGGCGCGGAGTTCGGATCCCGATCGATAATGCGTTGCAGGGTTTCCCGGGCTTTGACCAGATCTCCGGCTTGTCGAGTGTAAAAATCAGCCATCATGTGGAGCCAGGAGATGACCTTTTTAGCTGGCTGGCCGGGCTGGGCAACCAGTTGTTCCAACTGATCCACCGCCAGAGGGATATGGTGGAAATGCTCGGCATAAATCCGGGCCAGTTGTTCCCGGGCCTCCCAATCCTGGGGGTGTTGTTCCAATTGATGCACCAAACGGGTGGCGGTGGCAGAGAGGTCTTCCGTGGGAGGTTTGAAACCGTTGAAATCATCCCGCAACCCCAACCGTTCCTCACTGTGCGGCACCGCAATGCGGCCTGGTTCGCTATCTTGGGACGCCGCTGGCAGACGCAAATGCGCGAGCCGCTGCCAGGCCGTTTGCGCCACCTCGGTATCGGGAAAAAGCTGCAGGATCTTTTCCAGGGGCGCTCGCACCGCGGCCTCCGTCTCACCCGCCCGCAAACGCCAATCGGATAGGCGATTCAAGGCGTAGGCCACGCTTTCTCCCGCATGACCCGATTGGTTGATAAATCGTTCCAGCGTGTTCGCCGCGGCCGCGGCATCCGCCAGATGGTTCATCTGCAGCTCCGCCAGCAGCATGTGCCCGGTGAAATCCTTGGGAAAAAGCGCCAATTGTTTCTCAAATTCGGCGGCGGCTTCCTGGTAAAGCCCCCTTTTGGTCAAACCCTGGCCGATGTCGTAACTGGGATGCGGCTCAACCTCCTGGCTGCCCCCGTCAAACAAGGACACAATGGGATTGGCAAAGAAACCGCCGATGCTCGAACCCCAGATAAAGGCCAGCAGCAAACCGCCCACCGCCGCCGCCGGAATACCCACAAAGGCGCCCGAATACCCACCCTCGGCCACGGCGGGGACTACAAACACGCCCAGATACACAAATACGAGCAAGGTTTGAACCCACTTGACGACCAGACGCGACGGCTCCTCGCTGCGCTTGAGCCAATGCCACATCAGCCAGCCGATTACGGCGGCCATCCCAGCGATGGGCAGGCAGAAGGCGGCGATTTCAGCGAAGCGATTCATGATCAGGTCAGTTCAAGATCCGAGGCGTCCATTTTCACCGCGGCGGCCTGACCGATGAAATCCAGCCGCAATTGCACCATCACCGTGCCGGTGCGCTGTTCCACCCATCCTTCCACTCCGCGCAACGGACCGTGTTTGATGCGCACGCGGCAGCCGGCGGTGATCTGGGGCGCCAAACGCACTTCATAATTGGTTTCCAACGCCTGCAAAATGTCCTCCAGTTGGTTGGCAAACACGTCCTGGTCGATCACCTCGAGGAGATTGGCCACATAATCGCTGTGATACACCACGCTGCGTTGCGGCTGAAGCAGCTTCAGAAACACATACCCGGGAAACAGCGGCTTGAAAAACACGACCGTCTTCCCCCGGTATTTCCGAACGCTCCGGTAGCATGGCAGCGTCACCGGAATCGTGTTCCGCTCGCAAAAATCCACCAGTTTCTTTTCGCAGCGCGGACGGGTATGCGCGACAAACCAAAGCAAATCCATAGTTCAGTCTCCAAAAATGAGCGACACCCCGTTCCCCCGATCCGGGGAACCGCCAGCCAGGCGCGCTGCCAGACGAGCCATGCCCGTCCTGATGGGCGATGAAGGCAGCATCCTTGGTCGCATCGGCATGTCAACGCTTGCAAAGCCCGCGTTGCGGAGCAAGCAGGAAATTACCCATGCGCACGGAAAGACGTTCCGGACCGCGGGGTTCCAACCTGCGGCATTCGTTGAGCGCCGACTTGGAGGATTGGCATTTGCCGACCGCCGCTACCGCTTGAACCGGGCTTTCCAATAATTACCCGGACATGCCCCTCGACAATCCCGGAGGGTCCGGTATAAGTGATCCCCTTTGATATGAGTCAGGAAAATAATCGAATTG
>JADGRT010000149.1 GCA_017880715.1 Verrucomicrobiia bacterium
GACTTAACCGTCGATCTGTCCGCACCCGGCGTTGAAACGCCGGGCTATTTTCATGATGTCCCTCCGGGACAAAAACACGGCCTCCGTCCGGCACCCGCATATCAAATCCTAGTGGCATTGGACAGGTTGTCCCCGCCCCGTCATAGGCTCAATTCGCGAATAAAATCTTCGGGCGCGCCGGGTGAAACGACCACTGTGCGCTTGGAATAACGCAGCACCACAGTCCGGTGCGGATCGGTCACAAACGCGCGATAAGGGCCCAAAAGCTTGTTGCGATAAAAACCGGTGAACGAAAAAAAACCGCCGTTGCCAAAGGTGCGGATGCTGCGCCGCATCGCTTTTGGATCGAACCGCGCCGACTGCAAGTCCGCCCGTGGCAACCGCGTTGCCCAAAACAGTCGATGCACCAGGATGGCGTCCCCGGTGATCGTGTACCCACGAATGGTGAAAAGCGCGCAACCCAAGACGAGCGAAAGCGGCAGCAAGGCCACCCAGGCTGTCACTTCACGGGCATGCTTTAAGGCGACCAATGGAATACCCAGGCAAAGCAAGGTGGCCATGGTTGACATAACGATGAGCGATGTGCTCCAGGGCGCCTGGTGGTGTTTCCCAACTGCGGATTGGTATTCGCGCATAACAGCTCCTAGGGACCTGGTTTTTCGGAGTTCTCGATACTGCCGGGCGCGGCGGCCCAGCGGCCCTTCCGTTTAATCACCGCCTGCTTGAGCAGATACTCGATCTGGCCGTTAACGCTGCGGAGTTCGTCCTGCGCCCAGGCCTCCAGTTCGGTCCAGAGCGCCGGATCGATCCGCAACAGGAACGACTTTCGCGATGCTCGCGGCTCAGGCATACAGCGTGCCGGCGTTCACCACTGGATGCACTTCCGATTCGCTGCAGAGCACCACCATGAGGTTGCTCACCATCGCCGCCTTGCGGTCGTCATCCAATTGGACGACTTGCTTTTCAGCCAGTTCGCGCAAGGCCATTTCCACCATGCTCACCGCGCCGTGAACGATCTTCTGGCGCGCGGCGATAACCGCTTCGGCCTGCTGCCGGCGCAACATGGCCTGGGCAATTTCCGGCGCGTAGGCCAAATGCGTCAGCCGGGCTTCTTCCACCACCACTCCGGCCCTTCCCAAACGTTCCAACAGTTCGGCGCGCAAGGCGGCGGAGACTTCCTCCAGACCGCTCCGCAGGGTTACCTCATTCTCTTCGCCGTAATCGTAGGCATAGGAATTGGCCAGGTGACGCACGGCCGACTCGCTTTGCACCCTCACATAGTGATCGTAATCGGCGACATCAAAACAGGCCTGCGCGGTATCTTGAACCCGCCAGACCACCACGGCGGCAATCTCGATCGGGTTCCCGCGCTTGTCGTTCACTTTCAGTTTGTCGCCGTTCAAATTGCGCGCGCGCAGCGACACGGCGCTGAAGCGGGAATAAAAGGGATTCGCCCAATGAAAACCGCTGTCGCGAACCGTGCCGTGATAAGCGCCAAACAGGATTAACAAACGCGCGCTGTTGGGTTGCAATGTGAAAAACCCAAGACAGGAAACAATGCCCAGCGCCAAAACCACCAGGCTCGCCACCAGCAGCCACACCGAAAAATCCTCCTCTCGCTGGGTGGCCCGAACAAGGTCCAGAACCAGCCCGCCGCCGCTGCCCAAAAGCAACAGGATCGTCACCGGCAACATCGCCCAACCGCTCATTACATGAACCAGCCGCTCTTTGTTCAGAGTTGTTAATTCTGCATTCATCATGGTCTCCTTCGAGTTGTTAATTTTCGAATCCACCGCACTATCGTGCGTTATCAGTATGATATCATAATGCAATCTAAGCCGAGTGCAACTGAAAACGCAAAAAAATGAGCAAAAGCCACTATTTTGCCTTACATGTTGCTGGAAAAGGGAATCAGGTAGGGCGGAGTTGCTGCTCCGCCCTGATATTTGGGCAGCGCGGCAGCGCCGCCCTACCCGCTACTTTTGTTGGTTCCTGAATTTGCCTTGTCTCCTCACGGGTGTTGAAAATCCATCGTTGCCAGCATCTTGTCTCTCGCGTTATTTTGACCTGAGCGAAAATCAAATATGAGCACCCCTTCTCAACCCGCGATTGGCGGTAAAAACCTGCGTCCCTGTCCGGCCCTTAACGGATTCATCAAGCCGGCCGATTGCGGCGCCCAACGCGGCAGCAAGTTGAAGTGTCCTTCGGAATGTCCATTTTTCCCGTTTGGACTCGCCGGTTTCGATTTGTGGCTCAAAACCGATCGTGCCTGGGTTGAAAAAGTTGGCGTGCGCGCCATGCGCGTTTTGGGTGACCGAGTGCTGGCCCAGGCGGCAGCAACCTTTCGCGACACCCTTCGAGTGCATTACGAAGTGGGTTATCTCCTCGCGATTTACGATGCCCTGCTGGTCCGGCGCGATGCCCAGGAAAAAACCGTGGCCGATCTTTGGGCGGCCGACGGTTGGCGCGATCTGAACAATGACGAACGCATCATGATGGAATCCCGCCGGCAATCGTTTGTCACCGTCATCGAAATCCAGAAGGTTCTGGATGAACAAACGATGCAATGCGTTGACCTGCTGGATCCCACCGCCCAACCGTTTGTGGTCTTGGATCGCACCATGGCCCGCCGCGCGATCCGGTTCAGTCGTCTGCTGGGCTGGCTTTCGCCGTTCCCTCAGTATTTCCGCCTCGGAAGCGCGGCTTTTTTCATTCAGAATCATTTGTGGGCCGCCTGGCTGGCCGAAGTCAACGGCTGGCTCGCCGAGGATCGCAAGACCCGTCCCGAATTGTCTCTTCGTCAGTTCCTGGGGGAAAACCTGATCGATGCGGCCGCGCTGATTGGCGACCTGTCCGATCTCATGCGCCAGCAAATCCTGCAGAGCCTGGATTTGTTTCATTGCGCGGCCACCTACTCCCTCACCGGCAAACCGGAGGAAATCCAGGCAGTGCTCCAAAGCAAGCCTGACTTCGAGCCTGGCGAAACCACGTCTGATTCGAAGCTCGAAAAACCACTGGCTTTTTATCATTGGCTGCGACGGGGCGAATCGGCCGAGGTGGAAAAAACCATGCCCGGCGTGTTCCAGAGCGATCCGAAGAACGACCGCGTTGGGGTTTTGGGTAGCGTACGCCTCTATCCAAACCGTTTGATCATCGAGGCTTTTTCGAAGAAAAAGTACGCCTTTGCCCGCCAGCAGGCGGAGAAATACTTCGGTTCGTCGATCCGGTTCGAAAAGGAATCCGTGCTGGATTTGGCCAAACTGGAGCGTGAGCGAGAGCAAGCGCAGGCAGTTTTCGAGGAGGCGGCTCGCGGAGTATTCGGTCCCGAAAAGCATGTTGCATCCAATGCTGAAGAAGCTGCCGCAACCAACCAGGCAGGGGACGAAATTACTCCGGACATGAAGGGGCGGATTGGCGAGCAGACTCATCGCGAGTTTTACGCGAAATTTCTGGATGATTCGATCCCGTCGCTGGACGGCCAGACTCCGCGGGCGGCCGCGAAGGATGCCGCCCTGCGCCCGCGCCTGGTGGGATTGATGAAGGACCACATCAACAGTCTCGAGTATAACAACCGCCGGGACGGCACCCGGCTAAGCCTCGACGAAGTGCTGGATGAGTTGGGCCTGCCGGAGCTGAAATAGCGTGAAGTGGGGCTCCCGGAGCTCGCCCCTCCGAGAGCTCGCCCCTCCGAAATGCGGGATATAATGCCACGTCCCATAAGCCGCCGTGCTTTTGCGAACGCAGGTCATGGAATTGTCAGATATGGACGAATTAGATCCCATCGAATTGCCCATCGAAGACGAGTTGGATCTTCACAACGTATATCTGGTTGCCTGCCTGTCCCCCTTCGACGATTCGCCGCACATAGGCAATCCGCCGGCCATCTGGTGAAAACACGCAGGCCTCGGGCCGCGGCGCATCGGCGGCATCGCATCGCGGCGTCGATCGATGGGTTTGACTGGTCACTACCTCGGAGATGCAAACGCTGGCGTCCATAACGTGAGCGATGAAACGACCCTCGGGGCTCCAGGTAAATGCGGAGGCGACGGGCCACGGATTACGTGTAACCTGCACGGGGGAACCGCCGTTCGGCGACACCATCCAAAGTTGCGCGATGCCTTGCTCGTCTTTCATGAGAAATGCGATGTGCGAACCATCGGGCGAACTGCGCAGCCAGTGCCTTGGGCCTTGCAGACCGGGGTATTTGCGATCGGCGGTGAACGTCAGGCGGCGTTGGGTCGTGCCTTTGGGCGGAAACGGCAAGCGCGTCTCGGTGCCTGCCATGGGACCGTCTCCAGGAAGAGTTGGATCTTCAGGCAAATCCACGATGAACACCTCGGAAATCGTTTTGCCAAAGGCCGTGATAACCTCGCCCTGAAACGCCAGGGCGCGACCTTGGCGAGTTCCGTCCGCGCGCAGATAACCGTTGGCACCCACCCAGCCTTCCTCGCAGGCCTTCGCAATCTCATCCGAGCCTGGCTTGGGATGAGTCACCGTGCGCGTGATTAGCACCGAAAAGTATTGCCCGTCATGATTGCGCGGATGATTGGCACTGACGTGCGTCGCGCGCCAGGGGATACTTACGCCGACATTCCGTTGGTTAAGATCGTGGTCCGGGCCCGGCTCCCGAAATTGCGCCAGGACATGGTCCTCGTAAGTAAAGCTGACCCATTCGCCCGCACTGTCCCATACATGCACATGGGAGCCTCCGCGCAAGGCGCCAGGGGTAAAGGGGGGCGTCAAATCACGCGCCTCAAGATTCATCACCTGGGGCATGGCCGTATTTGTAAACGCCCGGCTGGAATTCGCCGGACCTCCTAAATTCGCGCTCACGATCACCCCTTGGCGATGATAGGCGCAGTAGGACCAGTCGGGGGTTGGATTCTCCGGACCCAGGATGAACACGACCCGCCCATCCCGCGGATGATAAGTAGCCACCCCGCAGAAAGCCCCGTGACTCGATTCGTAAGGCATCCTGATCTCACCGGTATGAACCTGGACCATCTCGATGCGTCGGCCGTCGAAAACCTCTCCTGCCGCATCCGAACGCGTGTCATATACGATCCATTCGCCATCAGGCGACCAGACCCCGGTATGGGTGAGGATGCGACCACCGGGACCGTGAGTAACTTGCCGTTCGGATGTTGTCATCTGGAATGAGAAGCAGATGATGCCGATGGAATGACGGCGATCTAAATCCGTTCGAATTGCGGGATCTTCATCGATTCGCCGCCTTTCAAGGCGGATTGGTGCGCGACGATGCCAGGGACAGTATAGGCCAAAGCTTCATAAACATCGACCGTGGGGCGGCGGCCGTGAACCAGGGCGTCGATGAACTCGTGCGTCAGGAAGGTGTGGGAGCCTTCGTGGCCGGTGTTGTGACGCAGGGGTTCAGGCAACAAATCGGTCTTCCACCATTCGACCTGCTGGTATTTCTCGAAGGCCGCCGCCTGGCGCGCGAAGCCGGCGTCATCCTTTTCCATCTGGTCTCCGGAGCGCACGATCACCGGGCCAACCCCATTGGGATGCGACGAGAAAAAGCTCATTTTGTCGCCGATCCACTGCGCGCGTTCGCAGCCCCGGTGCGCGCCTTTCCACCAAACGTTCATGCGGAAGGCGTGGCCCTTATTGGTGCGAAACATCGCGGATTCGTTCCAGAACGGATTACCGTAAACGTTGTCCTTGAGGAACTGGTTGTCGTCACCCCAACCGTGACAGACAACCTGCGTCAAACGCTCCCCGGTCACGCTGAGGAGTTGTGACGAACTATGGGTGGGATAATGCATGGGGGCCATCCCGTAGCGCCAGGTGCGCTGGCCATCAATGACATACAATACCTCCAGTCCATTGTGCTGATACTCGGCTTCGCAATAATAAAGGGAGCCGAATTTTCCCTCCTGGTAGAACTTTCGCGCGGACTGGGTGGACTGCTGGTAGTAGCCCGTTTCGGCCATCATGTATGTTAGACCGGACTTCTTGACGGTAGCGGCAAGCAGCTCGGCACGCTCCATCGTCGCCCAAGCTGCCGGCACTGCCGAAATGCAGTGCTTCCCGTGTTTCATGCATTCCACCACATGTTGCACGTGCAACGGGCCGTCAGTGAAAATGGCCACGGCGTCCACCTTCGGATCCTTCACCAACTCCTCGAGTGAAGGATAGGATTTCTCGCAGCGGTAGGTTTTCATCAAGTGCTCGCGCCGATCCGCGCGCAGATCGCTCACCGCCTCCACGATGCAATCCGGATGCTCGTGCCATTGAAAATCGGCGCCAAAGCCACCGCCAACGATGGCCATGCGAACTTTCTTCGGGGAGGTGTCGGCGGCTACCAACCGTGGCACGGCCAGCGCCGAGGTCGCGGCCGCCAGGGCGCTCGTCTTGAGAAACTGCCGGCGACTGAACGGCAGGGCACCGCGGTTGGAAATGCTCGGTAATTCGTGATTGCTTGGGTATGGGTTCATGGTCTGCCTTTCTTAAGCAGCCTACGGAACTTAGCAAGAACAAAGTCCACGGCGTTTGGCGGAACACCCACTTTGAAGGCGATCGTGTTGTCGGTGAATCGAAACTGTCCAAGCTGATGGCGGAGCAGATTGCCGGGTTGAGAAACTGGGCCAAAGGCCGGGCCAGAATGGCCGCCTCGACGCTGACAGAATGCAAACTGCCGCCCCTAACTTAGCTCAACCACGGCGGCCAAAGCCTGGACGATTTCTTCGAGTTCCTGCCGAGTGACCTGTCCCAGGCAGTCCATAAACCGGTCTAACGAAACGCTCCGAACTTGGAGGGCGTCGGCTGCCGACGTCTTGGTGAGTCCGTTTTGTTGCGTTGGTTCAAGCCGGACGTGCCAAATGTTCACCCCGAAGGCCGGGCTCCAATTCGTGATTGGAACAACCAGCTTCAACGGAAGTTTCCCAACGGCGTCGGAACTGATAACCAGCGCGGGGCGCTGCTTTTGGATTTCGGCTCCTTTGGTGGGGTCAAAATCCACCGTCCAGATTTCCCCGCGCTTGGGTTTTGGGCTACTCGTGCTCAAGGATGTCTCCTCCTTGGAGTGATCGCCAGGATTCATCCTCCTCGTAGTGTTTACGGATTTGATCGGACTGTTCTTCAAGAATCCGGCGCCGCTCTTCCAGCG
>JADGRT010000150.1 GCA_017880715.1 Verrucomicrobiia bacterium
ATTGCGAAGATCAACAAGGACACGACAAGCCTGATTCTAATTTTCATTTGTTATTCCTCTTGATGCTTTTTGAACTCCTGACGCCTAACAGTATTTGTTGGGACAAACAGAGTCTGTCATAACCGGGATAATAGCCGCCAAAGAAGAAAGTTGGAAGTGGTTTTTGTCCGCCCTGACTACGCCGAAGGATCAGGCCCGCGCGAGCGGCGCCCAGCATGGAACCAGGACGTAATCGCGGAGCTCGCTGCATCGGAGTTCGGTTTTATCTACTTGATCCGGCGATTGAACTGCCGTGGCGGCATGTTTTGGGTTCCTGGTCGGCGGCGAAGAACTCCGCACTTGTTCCGGCTCGCCTTCTCGCACAGCTTGAGCAGCCGTTCGCCCAATGCCACTAAGATTTCATGGTCATCTGAAAGCGCCAGAGGACTGGCGCAGTCCAAAACGCTTCGCGAATTCACGGCCCGTTCGAGCGGGCGCCAGCTTTTGGACTGCGCCAGTCCTCTGGCGCTTTGGGAGACGCTCCTGTTCAGTCGATGGTTCGCCAACTCAGGCGCGAAGAAATTTCAAAGATTTTTGGCTGGTTCTACGAGGTCGTCGGAAGTCCTTCTCCAGTTTCGCGTTGGTTAGCGTGTATAGCGGGCAACCGCCGTTTCTAGGATTACAAGCTTGTCGATGAGGAAGGTGGAATCATAATGCAAGCATCATGAAGACTGCATTCCGGGAGCGCGATTTGTGGATGGCACGGTTCGGCCGATTGAGATTGGCTGGGTTGTTGTTGTGGGTGGCGGGCGGGCTCGTTGGCAGCAATGGGGCGGCGACCGATGCGGGTGAGGCATTTCCGCTGAGCATTCAGATCAACTCCAACCAGACGGCCACGCTTTCCTGGGCGGCCTCCCAGACCGGCCGGGTGCACCTGGTTCAGTTTCGGGATTCGCTTTCAGGCACGCAGTGGTTTGCCTGCCCGTCCATCTACCAGTGGCCGGTGGCGGCTACGAATTGGACCGTTACCAACTTGGCTGCGGCACCGAGCCGCTTCTATCGGGTGGTGGCCAGCGCGCCAGCCGAGCGTGGCAAATTGCTGTCTTCCACGTTGGTGCGGTCCATGTCGCAATTCGAAATTGCGCTGACCTTCAGTCTGGCGGGCATTGGCATCACGCCGCAGAGCGGGGTGCGGATCTATAAATTGGTGTATGAAACGGTGGATCCCTATGGCATGCCGACGCGTGCTTCGGGAGCCTTGGTGTTGCCTGAGAGTCCGACGGGCGCCCTGCCGTTGGTGAGTTACCAGCACGGCACGCTGCTGGAAAAGAGCAGTGCGCCCTCCGCGCAGGGGCAGGAGGTTTATGTAGCGGTAGCCTTTGCCAGCACCGGTTACGCGGCGGTGGCGCCGGATTACTTGGGATTGGGAGACTCGCCGGGTTTGCATCCGTACCACCATGCGCGCAGCGAGGCGACGGCGGTCATCGACCTGTTGCGGGTGGCGCGGCGGTTTTGCGCCAGCAACAATCTGGCGCTGAACCAGCAATTGTTTTTGTGCGGCTATTCGCAGGGTGGACATGCGACGATGGCTGCGGTCCGGGAGTTGGAGGCTCATCATGCCACGGAGTTTGTCCTCACGGCTTCGGCCCCCATGGCGGGGGCGTATGATTTGTCCGGGGTCATGGCCGATGATTTTCTTTCGGGACGCACGATGCCCAATCCCTATTATTTCGCCTATTTGTTGGCGGCCTACCAGGGGATTTACCACCTGTCCGACGCCTTGGCGGATTTACTGGATTCGCCTTATGGCAAGACGATACCGCCGTTACTGGACGGCCAGCATGGTGGGGGTGACATCAATCAGGCCATGCCGGCGGATGCGATAGTCATCCTCAAGCCGGAGGAGTTGCTGGCGTTCAGGAATGAGCCGGAGCATCCCTTGCGCGTGGCCTTGCGGGATAACGATCTGTACCAGTGGACGCCCCAGGCGCCGATGCGGTTGTACCACTGTCGGGGCGATCGCGATGTGCTGATTGCCAACTCGGAGGTGGCGTATCAGAGTTTTCTATCACGAGGGGCCAAGGATGTGGCGCTGGTGGATCCTTTGCCTACGGCGGATCATGGCGGTGGTTTTTACCCCTGTTTATTGCACGCGAAGATTTGGTTTGACGGGATGAAGCAATGATCCCAAAAACGGCGATTGAATGGCCGCAGGCGCAAGAACCTCAAAAGAAGAAGGTCCGACTTCCATGAGTCTCACCGGTAGGTGGATGACACTTGGCGCTTCAAGTGGTTGTTTTTTTGAGCCTCAGGGCTCCTGCCCCCGCGCCTCACAGCAAACCCCATCGAGAAAACCCTCTGAGCCGGGAAGCTACCGGTGTGGACAACTTTATGTTTCATATGCGACATTAACTTGTCCACGATGGAGCAAAACGCTTCCAACCACATTCCATGGAGTCAGGGTTCCTGAGCCTTTTGCGCTTTTTTGCGGCTCAACTGCTTTTTCTTGGTTCAAGGAGGCGCTGTTTGCGATCCGATGCTCCGGATAAGTTCCAGGTTGCACAAACGGACTTCGAGGTTTCCTTGAGGGTCGCGAACCAGGGTGTGGTTGGACGCGAGGGAGAGCAGGTAATGTTCGGGGCGGAAGTCCAGGTGTTCGAAGTTGGCACGGTTCAACTGTTGTTGTGCCGTGTTCGAGAGTTGCTGGAGGGTTTCGCTGGGAATGAGGCCTTCGCACCAGGCCTGCCGGGCATTGATGCTTTGGTAGTATTCGCCGTCGTGACAGGCCAGCAGTTCATCCGGGCCGTTCCAGAATCCCCAGATGGTGATGTAATCGTGATCCTTGCAGAGGGCGGGTTGGCCGTCGGGGGTGCGGAGGTGTTCGAGCTTTTTGTAACGTCGTGGATCGGCGACTTTTTGGGTACGCTTGGCTTTGTGCCCGGTCATGTAGATAGCCCGGGGATAAACGGTTTTGATGCCGGCTTTCCCCAGTTCCAAAGCAAAGGCGAATTCCTCGAAGGGACTATTGAATCCGAACTCGGTGATGGCGCGAGCGTTCGGGTGGGCTGCACCACACTCGGGGGAATCGCCCAGGCGCGACACGCGCCAGACCAGGTTGATGTTGTCTTTGGTGCAGGTGTAAAAAACCCGGTCCTTGCCGGACAGGTCCAATTTCGGCGTGCGCCGCCAGCGTTCGGGCAGAAAGTAATTGAAGAGGTACGGATCTTTGCCCACGACCCAAAGCAGGCCGCCGGTGCTGACGGCGCGGCCAAAAACGTAATCCACACCGAGCACCTGGGTGAGTCGAAGGTGGGGTGGCATGGGATTGCCGGAGGGCACCTCGAAACGGCGGGCCATGCGCTGCAGGTAATGCTGGCGGTTGACTTTGCGGACGGTTTGTTCGTGTTCCGGCGTGCGCTCCAGCAATTCGTAGTCCACGAGGGCGCAGGCGATTTGATCGTTGCGGTCCCGCAACAAATGGCCATCGGGCTGCGGGCGCACGATCAAGTGCGCGGGTTTCATGTCGATGACCCGGTAACCCTTCAGTTCCAATTCGTGGGTGATCAGGCTGGTCGTTTGTGACAGCAGGGTATCGCGCCGGTCTCCTGCCAATTGAAGCTGATCGGCCGCCTGGACGATATCGAGTCCTTCGATCCATCCAAAGAGCACGACGTATTGCCGCAGGATGTCCAGTTCGATGCCTGGGTGCTGTGCCAGTTTGGCGGCAATTTTACTTTCCGAGCGGCCGGTCTGCCAGAGATGAAGCTTTTTGGAGGGCACGTAGATGGCCAACGGTTTTTGAGTGAGGAGACGGATGCCGGGGGGGCCGTACAGCCCGGCGCGCAATTCCATGACCAGCGAGAATTCCTCGAAAGGGCTGTTGAACTCGGCCTGGATGAATTTATTGATGGTCAGCGTGTTGTAAGGCACTTCTTCACCGACGCGGGACCATTTGACCACGAGTTGCAGGGAGGTGTTGCGGATGTGTCGGGTGGGGATTTTATAAACCGTGCTGGTGCCGACCAAGCGTTGGCGCTTGGTTTCGAACCACTCTTTGGCAAACCAGTTTTCCGGCAACAATTGTTCCCAAAAAGGTCGTCCGTAGCGGGTCAGGTATAAATCGCCGCCACTGCTGGTCTTGATGTGGGTATAGTCCACCCCAAGAAGGTTTAACGATACGGCGCCGGCCGGCAGGATCCCTGGCGGAGTGTCGAGACGGACACGCTGGGCTTGCTCGCTTGCGACTACGGAGCCGACCGCTTTTTCGGCTTGCTCCGGCTCGATTGGATGGGCGTCGATACTCATCAGAGTCAAGGTACTAACGATCTGTGGGCATGTACATATCGCCGGGGCCGAGTTTGTCGTACCAGGTGAACTTGAGGATGAGCGAGGTCACGGCGCAGACAGTCAGGGAAATCCACATCTCTTTCCAATGCTGGATGACGAGGTAGATCGGCGAAGTCACGAGGCTGGTCTGCCAGACCAAACCGATGGCGATGTTGAACATGTCGCGGCCGAAATCCTGGTTTTTCTGGAAGTTCGGATTCTCCGCCCGGCATTTCTCGTAGATCGGGCCCCAGAAGCCCCAGGGACGCACGGTGCGGTAGAAGCTTTTGAGCACGTCGTCGCTTTCGGGATCTGTGGCCAGGCACACGACCACCGAAGCCAGGCCGCTGGTTGTCAGGATGAGCAGGAAAGTGAAAACCTCGTGCAAGTGCAGGAAACCGGGGATAAACAGCGCCGCCGCGGTGCCCGCGACCATGCCGGCGAAGAAGCCGTATCCGTTGAACCGCCACCAGTGCCACTTGAGCACGTTGGGCGCGACAAAGGCCGGAATCAGCGACGAAACAATCCATTTCGTGACCGAATGGACGTCCTTGGTCATCACGAAACCGAACACAATGCCCAGCACGATGATCGCGCTCGAGGTGATCCAGCCGAGTCTGACGTAGCGCTTCGGATGCGCATTGGCGTTGATGTAGCGTTTGTAAATGTCGTTCACCACATAAGCGGCGCCGGAGTTCACCGTGGAGACGAATGTGCTCATGAACGACGCCAGGAGCGCGGCGATGAGAATGCCCTTGAAGCCGATGGGCACGTATTTGTCGAGCACATGCGGCAGGATTTTCTCGAAGTTTACATTCTTGCCCATGGCCGCCAGGTCGGGCCCGAAAAAGACGATGCCCAGCACGGCGATGGCCCCGATGAGCAGGAAACGCGGGGCCAGCGAAACCACGGCCATGACCATGTTCTCGAGCGCCGCCTCGCGCGGGTTGCGCGTGGAGAGAATGTGCTGGATGGCATAGTTCGGTGTCGGTCCGGCCATGCTGACGAGCACGCCTTTGAGCAGCAGCATGCCAGTGAAGAACATGAACAGCGAGTAGCCGTCGCCGTTCGCCCCGTAGATGCGTTCGGTGAGCTGCGGCATGAGGCGCGACCAGTCGAGCGTTAATCTTCCGGGGCCGAAGAAGAGCTGATCCCAGCCGGCGGGCACCGCGGCGGCGATTTGTTCCGGAGTGATCAGCACGATGGCGATGACGGTGATGCCGATGGCGGCGATCACTTTCAGAACGAATTGGATCAGATCGTTCATCACCACGCTGTACATGCCGCCCACGACGCAATAAACGCCGGTGAACAAGAGCATGGCGGTGCCATAGACTTCATCCGAGAATTGCCAGGGGAAGAATGGCCGGGTGAATTCAGCGATGCCACGGAACGCGTAGCTCAGGAAG
Source organism: Verrucomicrobiia bacterium (assembly GCA_017880715.1). Classification (GTDB taxonomy): domain Bacteria; phylum Verrucomicrobiota; class Verrucomicrobiia; order Limisphaerales; family UBA1319; genus JADGRT01. The sequence continues at coordinate 5,715 of JADGRT010000150.1, forward strand.
CCAACCACGTGGACCATGGCATAGACCACCACACTGATGTACGCGAGCTTGGCGCCGGGGCTGTCGCCAAACCGCGTGCGCATCCATTCGGCGCCGGTGAGGACGTTCGAGCGCCGCACCCACGTCCCCAGATACATCATGCGGAAAATGACGCTGAAGAGCGGCCACACCCAGAGCAGCCAGATGCCTTTGACACCGTAGATGAAAAAAATCATCACGAACCACATGGTGCCGGTGATATCCACGCCGCTGGAGCCGTGCGCGACGCCAATGATCCACCAAGGCAGGCTCTTGCCGGCGAGAAAATAAGATTCGGCATTGCGCGAGGCCTTTTTCGACGCCCACCAGCCGACGACGGCCATCAGGATGAGGTAGAGAACGATGATGGTCAGATCCAGGGGGTGCATAAAGGTTTACGGATTTAGGTTCATGGCGTTTGGCGGGTGTGAAGGTTGCGGGCAATCACGGCGGGCAGGCCAGTAAATGGTTCACCAACTCGTCGAAATGGCACGTGGCCACAGCGCAGTATTTATCGGCGCCTCCGTAATACACGAACAAGGTGCCGTTCATCACCACGGCACCGCAGGGGAAGCAGACGCCTCGGTAAAAACCCTCGATTTCGTAATCCATTTCCGGCTGCATCAACCAGTCCGGGGTGCGATGCAGCACTTTGCTCGGGTCGTTCAGATCGAGCAGCAGCGCGCCCAGACGATAGAATTTGTCCCGGCCCACGGCGTGATAAAGGGTGAACCAGCCATGCGGGGTTTTGATGGGGGGAGTGTTGACTCCCATTTTGAAGACTTCCCAGGGAAATTTGTTTTTGATCAGCAATTGGCTGCCCGCCTGAGGAAATCCCAGCAGATCGTTGGCGAAAGAAATCCAAGCGCAGGCTTGGTCCGTGCCAAATTTTTCGCCCACCCATTCCAAGGGCCGGTGGATCATGACGAATTGCCCGTTTACTTTCTCCGGGAACAGGATGACATCGCGATCGTCGAGCAGCGGGTTTGTCAGCCAGCCGGCGCGAATCCAGGTCTTGAAATCCTGGGTCATCGCCAGGCCGGTCAGGGTGGCATTGGTTCGCAAGTAATGCGGAAACTCGGGCGGGCAATCCGGCGTGAGGTAACGCTGGCGGACATCTGGAATCCCGAATTGTCCGAATGGATAATGCCGGGCGGCGTAAGTCACATAAAACCAGTCGCCCATTTTTATGATGCGCGGATCCTGGATGGTGGCGCCGTCGAAACCATCGACGCTGAGGTCGAGCGCCGGCCGGTCGGAGACGAGTTCGAAGTGGAAACCGTCCTTGCTTTTGGCCAGGCCGAAATAGCATTTGTAGTCCGGATGCGATTCGGCGGCGCGGTAGAGGAGCAGGACTTCCTTTTTCGCCTCGTCATACCAG
>JADGRT010000011.1 GCA_017880715.1 Verrucomicrobiia bacterium
TCCATCGCGACGGTGCCGTCGTGGCAACTCAAGCATGCCTTGGAGGAGGCGGTGGGCTGGCTGATGGTGTTCATCGCGTTAAAGGTTGGGCTGCTGCCACCTTCACCATAAAGATTGTACGTGGCCGTGGAGGAGGAGTGGTTCCACAAGGGGGCCAACAGGGAGGACTGGGCGTTGTGGGGCGTATGACAGAAAACACAGGTCTGATCGCTGCCCCAGCCGTAGGTGGACAAGTCGTGCTTTGTTCCCACGATGGACCCCGTGGATCCGGTCGGCAGCGCCAACGCCGCAGCGCCGGCCAGGGAGACGGTTAAAATCTGGATTCTCTTCATGTTGTTGACTTCCGTTTAGTTGTTTCAGTTAGAGTTAGGATCAACTTCACCGGCATTCGATTCTACATTATACCACTGTTTTGACGATTCTGCGAGCCCATAGCTGCCACGCGTCCGCCGTCAAAAGCCATTGCACTATTCATAAATAACCAGCGCGCAATTCATTACGCATAAAAGCCGCCGCCCACAGTCGGCGCCAATCTGCAATTGGCTGGGCCGTTAATGTTTGGGCGTAATCGCTCATTTTTTCGCCCCGGACACGGGCCGCGTTGCCGGCATTTTCGAGTAATACGTCACTCTGACTAGCAAACGGCGATTTTCTGGTCAACGGTAAAGATGATAAAAAGGTCGTTTTTCTGAAACTATTTTCCGACCATGACCCTAAACTCGACTTTAGGTTTACGGGTGAACCGTGGGAATTCGACTGTTTTCATAGCGTCTCGGGGCGGAGATCGGGTGCCAGTGGCATTCGGAACAGAGGACCTTGGGCAGGCGATGCCGGAGCTTTTCCCCCGCTCCTTTGGCGCCGGCGAGGGTTTTCGGGATGACGCCGGCCTCATGCGGATTATGGCAGGTGATGCAGGTGAGCCTGCCCTTTTCATCGAGGGGCAGGACGATGCCGTACTGGCTCTCCAGCTTGCGCATGCGAACCTGGAATTCCAAGGTGGGTTTGACAAAGTGAGGTTTGCCGGCGGGGTGCTGGTCGCCCATGTTGTGGCAGCCCTGACAAAGCATTCCCAGGCCGCCGATCACCTTGATGGAAGAAAAAGTCGCGCGGGTTTCATCAGGTTTTTGAGGGTGGCAAAAGAGGCATTTTTCCGAAACGATTTTTCCCGATTCATCCAGTTGGTGGTGGGGATTCAACCGCGCGTATTGTTGCGCCTCATGACAGCGGAAACAGAAGGCGGTGCGGTCCGGGTAGGGGGCGCCGCGCAAGGAGGAGATGTGAGGATTCTCTTGGGCGCAAAGGACCGCGAAAGCATGGCAGGAAATGCAGGTAACCTTGCCGTCGTAAATAGGGAATGCCTCCTGGTTTTTGGCGCGCATCGCTTCCGGGAGGGCGACATCGGTGGGATGGCGCAGGTCCCCGGGAGTATTGTAATGGCAACGGCAGCCGGTTCTGAAATCGCTCTCAAAACGGACCTCGGACGGGAGGGGGCCGTGAGGTCCGGTTTTATGGCAGAGCGGACAGTACTGGGCTTGATGGTGGATGTTGACCGTATCGGGCAGATTCGCCAGGGAGGGGGGAACGGAAATGGTTTCGGCCGCGCGGCGGGAGGGGGAGAATGACCAGAGGACGAGAAAGCAAGCGCCGGTCCAGCAGGTCCAAGCCCGGAGCCGCGGCATCCTAAGACGCGCGAACGCGGTGAGGACCGGTGTCGGTTTGTGGCGGCGCGGTTTGGGGGAGAGCATGGTAACGTTTTAGGGGAAGAAATCGTCTGGTTCGAAACCATCCGGCGCCAGGTGGGTGGTGCCTTTGTGGTAATACTGATACCGATAGATCGCATCGAGTCCATGGCAGATCTTGCACGGCAACTCGGCCGACGGGTGGCGGAGGAAGCTGTTGCTGGAATCCCCCTCGAGCTGGATTCCCGGCCCTGGGCTGGGGTTTTTGGCGCTCCATTGATGGACGTTGTGGCAGGAGGAGCAGGAGATGGCTCCGGCGCTGACGAGTTGGCCCGACGTGGGATCGAAGAGGGGGAAGAACGCCCGGTCGTAACCTTGGGAGGTTGGCAGGTTTACGACCGTGACCGGGGGATGATGGGAGAAGGTCGGGACCTTATTGCGGGCGACCGCCTGGCTGGAATGGCAGGCCCGGCACATCGTGTCCACCAAGGGAGTGCTCAGCGAGGGCTGCTGGATATCTCTCGCCCAGAGTTTCGATTGGGTGGGCCCGTTGTGGGATAGGTGGCAAGCGCCACACGGTCCGGTATCGGCCGCGCGTTGGCCGAGGATGTTGGTGTTGTCCGGAAAGAAAAGAGACAGGTCGTGTTCGGTCCGTACGACCAGCGCCTCTTTGGGGTGGCAGTCGGCGCACAGTTTGGGTGCGGGGGAAGCTGGCAACCGCAGGAAACTGTTCTGCGCGGTTCCTTCAGTCTGGGGGTCCAACGAGGTTATCGGGCTTGGATTCCATCGGTGCGGGTCATGGCAAGTCAGGCAGGTCATCTTGCCGGGGGCATTGGTTGGGGAGGACTCCGCGTAGAGGGGCAAGGTGGTTTGCAGGCCCGCCTGGCGGGGGGAGACATCGATGGGATGAGAGTGCGGCCGGATGATTTTCTTTTCGGCGGGGCCACCGGACCGATGGCAACTGCGGCATTTTTCGGCGGGATTCGGGGCGGGTGACCCGGGTCGGGCCCAGGTGGAGTTGTTGGCCGAGTGAACGAGATGACAAACGCCACAAGGACCGGATTCGGAAGGAGTCTGACCGAGGACGTTGAGGACTGCGGGGACCACGGCCGTTAAATCGTGTTTGGTGTTGAGAACGTTGATTTGGTTAGTATGACATTCCTGACAAAGGAAGGAAACGGCTTGGCGAAGGAATTGGGTGCGAAGCAGCGGCGAACCCTCCCGGGGCGCCAGGTGGGGATCGTGGCAAGTCAAACAGGTGATGTTTCCGCCGGCCGCGGGGCGCCGCCAGGGGTCGAACAGGGGCAGCGAGATGGGTTTGGCAACGGCGGCGGGAGACTGAGCCGTTGACAGGGGAATATCCACCGGGTGACTGCGGCCGAGAAGATTGGTTTTGACAGCGATGCCGGCGAGACCGTGGCAGCTCAGGCACAGGTCGGTGAGGGCGTCGCCGTTGCCTGACGGTGGCCGGGCGTTCTGATGGGGCAGATGGCAGGCGGAGCAAGGGCCGGAGTCGGAAACGGATTTGCCGGCGAGATTCTTGGCGTCGGGAAAGGTCGTAGCCAAGTTGTGCTTATTCTGGGTCAATCCCTTTTTATCCGCGTGGCAGTTGAAGCAGAAAGTGGATTGGGCATCGATTTTGGCGACCAAGAGGTGTTTTTCGATGCTGTTCTGGTGGATTTTATGGCACGTCAGGCATGTCAAGGCGCCGTCCTTTGTCAACCGGGCGCCATTCGTGATGAGGGTGGCGGGAACCATGGCATTCGTCGGGATTACATTGAGAACGTGGAAAAAGTTGCGGGTGCCATCCGGGTTGATGGGGTTTTTATCGAGGTGGCACGTGAGGCAGAGCGTGGAATCGCTGACGGGCTGTTTCAGGAGCTTTTCCTGTTGGTCGCCGTGAGCGGTATGGCAGGTTTCGCAGGTGATGGTGTGGGCGGCTGTTTCCGGCGGGGCGTGTTTGCTCCAGAGTTCCCGGGGCACGGTGTTGGTGACCTGCCCGAGGGGATGATTGTCGCCGGCGATGTTTCCTGCCATGGTGGGATGGCAGACCCTGCACATGGCGGAATTCGTGTTGTTCAGGCGGAGGAAGGTGAAACCGCTCTGGCCGGGCACGCTGGAGACACCATGAGCGCTGTGACAGGTGACGCACTGCAGATTGCCCTTGGCGTCGAGCGGGAAGATGTTAGACAGGCTCATGCTGGCCGGGGGAGGCACGCCAATTCGATGCCCGCGTTCTTTCTCGAAGGCCCAGCGGGAATCCAGGACGCTGCCGTCATGGCAGGAGAAACACATTTCTGAAGTGCCCACGACGGGCTCGGTTTGGAGGGGCGCTAAATCGGTGCCGCGGCCGTCCACGAAGAAGGTGTCCACCCAGCGGTAATGGCAGATGGCGCATTCTTTTGCGGAACTGGGGTTTCTGGGCATCTGATGGCCATCGGGCTCGGCCGCCTGGAGGGACAAGAGTGGCAACCACAGTAGGAGAAAGCGGGCACGCGGGAACACGGACAGATGGGAAAATGGGTGGGTGGGTGACGAGGCCATCATGGGTGGGTCTCTTTCAGGAGCCGGAAGACACCGACGCGGTTGAGGGTCATCTCCACCACGTAAAGGCGTCGTTGGGAATCGACGCCAAGGCCCATGGGAGTGGTAAATTTCTTGACCTTCCCAGTGTCCGGGTCGGTGACAAGTTCAAGGAATCGGCCGGTCGTATCGAAGATTTGCACCACCCCGAGGTAGCTGTCGCTGACATAGACGTGATCCTGATTGTCGATGGCGATGCCTTTGGGACGGTAAAATTGGCCTTTATCGACGCCCCAGTCGCCGATGAAAGTAACGAAAAGGCCCTCCGGATTCAGGACCTGGACCCGGGTATTGAGCACCTCAACCACGCACAGATCCCGCTCCCGGGTTTGGGCAATGGCGAAGGGGTAATGGAACTCGCGCCTTTTGGTGCCGGGCGTTCCGAGGATCTGCTTGAGTTTCAGGGTTGGGAGGTCGTAATGGAGGATCCGATGATTGTCGTTGTCAACGATGAAGCAGGCGTGCGCTGGTTCGTCGGCGACGAGGTCGGTGGGATCGGCCAGTTTGCCGTTGCGGGACGGCAGATCGATTTTGGCGAGGAACTGTCCGGCGGGATCGAAGATTTGGATGCGGTGGTTGCCGGAGTCGGCGACATAAACCTTGCCGGAGGCGCCGACGGTGAGACCAAGAGGATAATTGAACTGGCCATCGGCGCTGCCTTTTTGACCGAAGGCGGCGAGGAACTTGCCATTGGAATCAAAGGATTTGATGCAATGATTGAGACCATCGACGACATAGACAGCGCCGGTTGGAGAAAGGGCGATGTCGCTGGGGCTCCTGAAATTGCCCGGGAGATCGTAGAGGTGTTCGACGGGGGCGGCTTGGGAGGCGACCCGAGCCGATAGGAGCAGCAGGCAGAGACTCAACGCACGCATATACGAAAAAGAGGTGGCGACGCGAGGATGGCGGGAGCGGCGTCCATCTAGGGGCCCGGTTTGAGGAAGTCAGGCAGGAAAAAGATTTTGTATTTGTCGATCATGCCGACGACCTCGTTGCTTTCGATGGAGGCGATCCGTTCCGGCGGGTAACCCAAGTCCCGGAGCGAGAGGATGGAGTTTTCCTTCCGGTGGCAATCTTCACAGACATAGGGCTTTTTGCTGTCGATCTGGTGGATGAGCTTGATGGCTTCGGATTTATGGAATTCGGTCAGGGTGCTTCCGATCTTGATAAATTCATCGGCAAAGGCGATCCGCTGATCGGAATCGACGCGGACGAGATTGCCATTGTCGCGCTCGAACGGGACGATTTTGGCGCTATAGGAACCCGGTTTGGCGTGCGGGACGGGGCTGTTCACGATCTGGCCGGATTGACGGTCATACCACTTGTAGACGGGCGGGGCGGCGGGGTCTTCGAACCGGGCGTGGCAGGTTTCGCAGGCCATAAAGAAGGCATGCATGTTCCAGAAAGCGCGAACTTCTTTGACCTTTTTGTGAGGCATGTCGCCGTGACATTTGATGCAATAGGATCGCTTGTCGGGCTGGATGTCGAAATCAATGTGATGGAAGTGGCCTTCGAGCCGGATAGTATCCATGACCCGGTAGCCGAGGTACTGCTTGACGCGTTCGTCGCCGGTGAAGATGCTTTTCTGCAGGGAGTTGACGGTGTTTTGGCGTTTCTGGGCACTGAGTTGCTTGACATCTTTCACCAGGGCGCGGCGTTTCGAGACCGCGTCGAGGAGATGGCTGAAGGTGAGATTCCAGATCAGGACCATGTAAACGATGGTCAGGCCGAGCGAAAAGACGAGGAGCAGTGTTTTAAGGATGCGCCTCATATGGCTTCCCCTTCCCCTTGCATGACTTCCGCGTCAGAATGATAGCCGTGCGGCGGCTTGATATCGCGGCTGAAGCCGCACTCAGTCATCACTTCCACGTAGTATTCGTAATGTTCCTCGATCATGAGTTCCTCGGAGAGGTAGCCGTTGATGAAGGCGGTGCCCATGGGAAAAACCGAGATGGAGAAGTGGACATTGTACCAGTGCCAGATGAAGAGAAAGAGGCCCGCCAGCAGGGCTTCATCGCTGTGGGCGATGAGCGCGTAATTAATGACCTGGCCGGTGAAAAGCCGGGCGGATAAACCCTCGTTCCAGAGGATGAGGCCGGAGGTGCCGATGATGAGCATGCCCCAGAATGGCGCCCAGTAATCGAACTTTTCCTTCCAGGTCCACTTGGCGCCCTGGGGGCGTTCGTGGGTGAGGAAGAGGAGGTATTTCAACAAGTCCAGAATATCCCGCGCGTCTTTCAGGTTGGGGACCAGGGGCTGGGTGAGAAGCAGTTTGAAAAGGCTGATCGCGGTCAATTCCCCCCGTTGTTTCAGCGGCCGGACATCGTCTCGGATGATATGATAAGCCAGATACGCCAGATGATAGACAAACAGGAGCAGCAGGGTGGATCCGGCGACGCGATGCACTACGGGAGCGTAGGCGATGCCGCCGAAAAGGGCGTAGAGGAAGGGCGCCCAGGAGGCATCGTGGAAACGAAGCGGCATGCCGGTCAGGACCAGCAGGACCACGGTGACCGCCAAAATAATGTGCTGGATACGCTGGCTCACGGAGAAACGATAAAAAAGTTTCTCGCCGTTCTTGATTTTTATTTTGTAATGACTGGCCATGGAACTAGCTCCTCTTCCGCAAAATCAGGTTCGGGAACAACCGCCGCAACAAATCCAGGAATATGATCGCCATCAGCGGCAGCAGGGTACAGCCGGTGAGAAAGATGAAAAAGACGGTGAAGTAAAATTGACCCGGGCTCTTATCCAGCGTGAATCCAGCGTGAACATCGTAGCTGGCCAGTTTGGCCGACGCGTTGGGATGGCAGTCGGTGCTGGAGCAGGTTTGGGCTTTGTTGTCCGCATGGGTAATGGAACGGGGATTTTTACGGCTGAGCATTTGGTGGACCGATTCGCCCTTGCGGACGTGGCAGTCGAGGCAGTCGGGGATGCGCTCATCCAGAAAAGAGGCGGCTTTGCCATGGTAACTGTCGTTGTAGGATATGCCCGCCTGGGTGCGCAGGTTGTGCCGGGCCACCAGGGCGGGGTCGTTGTGGCAGCGGCCGCAGGCTTCGGCGATGTTCTTGGGGTTCCTGATTTTATGCAGGCGCGTGGTGACATGACTGTAGTAGCGAAAAATGAACTCGTCGGATTGATGGCATACCCGGCACCGGCCGAGCGCGCTCTCCGACATGCCGGCATGCTGGCTCGTGCCAAACGCCATCGGACGCCACAGCGGGTTGTCATGGCAGCCCTTGCAATCCGGATAATCCTCGGCGTGCTCCTTCAGGTTGCCGTTCGGGTCGTATTTGCTGTGGACACTCTGGGACAGGAACCGCTCCGCGTGCTCGTGCGAGAATTTCTTGGCCGTGGTCGGTTCGTCAATGTGGCACTGGGTGAGACAGTCAACCTTCTTGGCCGGGTCGTGGGGAATTTTGTCGACATCCGTGTGGCACCCCTGGCAGGTGACTTTGCTATGAACACTGCTGTTGAAGTTCTCCTCGTTCACATAACACAGGCGCAAGGCGCCGTCCTCGGTCACCAGGCTCAACCCCGGATACTTGTGGCACATCAGGCAATTGCCCACATCGGCGGCGCGCGCGCCGATCGGGAAAAGTGCCATCAGGAAAAGGAGGAGCACGACCGCCCGACTCCCTCCCATCCCGGCGGCGCGCGAACCGTCGCTCCCTTCCAAGGGGTTCAAGTTGCCTTTGGATCGGGACGCCGGCTGGGGACTGCCCAGCCATGTTTCTTCAGTCAGTCGGTTCATAGGCATCCTTCTGGATGTCCGCATATTGGTGGCAAAAAGAAGACATGCATGTCAATTTTTAAATGGATAAGGAGGTCTTTTATTCGGAATTTCTCCGGGCGATGAAACCAGTCGTCGATGGCGTATAAGGCGGAAGCCGGCCGGCGGCTTCGTCCCGATCGCCCCGGGCGGCGGCGTCCACTGCCACCAGCACCCCTGGCTCCGGGTGTAACTGGGCGCCCCCCGTCTCAAATGCGATCCCCCTTTTTTCAAGCCGGGGTGATCTTAGCTGAATCTTTCAACCCACTGAACATTGCCCGAAATGGGTTCCGCTCATGGCAATCGCATTCAACGATATATCAACCTGTTACAATCCGGGGCTTCCGGACAGTAAGAAGAACTGAATATCATGATAGTTATAGTACCTAATACGCGTATGTAAAACAATAAGAAGGATTGAATATCATGATTGTTACCTTGCCTAATAAGTGTGGGTAAACCATGTATATTGTTGACGAGACTATCGTCTTTCTTTAAAAGTAGTGCCGAATCTTGTCGGTCGTGAGCTGACTCATTTTAGATCCAGACAGTAAGACAGTAAACAATACGACTGATAAAATGGCGTCATTAAGTTATGCAGTAAAAGGTCTTGGGCGTGCGGGGATATCCCCATGCTTTTAGGTGAAAGGTAATCGTTAATAATCCTCAGAAACCATGAAAAAATGCCCTCCAACTAAAACCCATAGAGCATCGATTGGGTGCGCGGTGTTCGCGCTGCTCGTATTGGCAAGTTCAGCCGCCATGGCCCAACAGGCCCAAATTATCGCGCGCCCCCTGACTCCCTACGACATCACAACGTACAGTCTTCCAGCAATCACTCAGGTTTCGGGCGGCCTGTTTACCGTGGGCGTGGGATCGGCCGTGTACCTGGAAGCTCAGGTGATCAAAGGCACGCCTATCGCAACCATCGCTTGGGCCTTGACTACCAAGCCATCCACATCCACCGTCGCGCTGGTCACCAGTCCTCTGGGCACTAACATTCCCAGCTTTGAGCCGTCGGATCGGCTGACTTATGACGTCGCCGGACGACAACTTTTGGTGCCGGACGTCAGGGGCCAGTACACCGTTACCGCTACCGTGACCACCAGCGGCACTAATATCGTCCTAACCCGGGTCATTACCGCAGGCAACTACGTGGGAGTCGGCTTCGTCGATGGCAATAAGGTGGCTACGGGCAAGCAATGCGCCAACTGCCATGATGGGGGGACTGCACCGGATAAAATAACGCCCTGGTCGGGAACCCTTCACGCCAGCATGTTGACCCAAGCCATCGACGGCCTCAAGAGCAACCATTACAGCTCCAATTGCATCTCGTGCCACACCGTCGGATACAACACCGCCCTTACGGCAACGAATGGCGGATTCGACGATGTGGCGAAACAATTAAACTGGACCTTCCCGACCAACCTGACGAATGGCAACTGGGCGGCCATGCCGATGGCGCTTAAACAAGTTTCCAATATTCAATGCGAGAACTGCCATGGGCCCGGCAGCGAGCACGGAGGGAACATAACCAAGACTTCGGTGAGCTTCAGCGCCGGCAACTGCGCCGCCTGTCATGCGTCAGGAAGCAATCATATCAAGCCCCAGGAATGGGCCAACTCCAGACACGCCATAGCCGTGCGCGAGGAAAGCGCGGACTGCGCCGGCTGTCACAGCGGGATTGGCTTCATTGACAGGATGGCGGGCGCGGCCACCATCAGGACCAATTACTCGGCTATCACCTGTGCCACCTGCCACGATCCGCATGATGCCACCAACCCGCACCAACTCCGGGGCCAGGGCAGCGTCACGCTGATGGATACCAGTCGTCCGGGCGGCGCCACCGTGATTACCAATGGCGGAATGGGTACGCTGTGTATGAACTGTCACATGTCCCGACGGGATGCCGTGACTTATGTCAATGGCCCGGGCAACAACCGTTTCGGCCCGCATCATGGCCCGCAAACTGACATGTTGATGGGCGTAAACGCCATTACTTACGGCAAGTCGATTCCCAGCTCGGGTCACGGCACCGTCGTCTCCAATACCTGCGTGACCTGTCACATGCAGACGGTTGCCTCAACGAATTCCGCCTTCCTTCAAGCCGGCGGTCATACGTTCAAGGTGGCGTGGGACCACGGGACAACGAATACTGCCACCGACGATGTCAATCTAGTCGGGGCCTGTCAGAGCTGCCATGGCGCGTCCGTGACCTCGCTGGACTTCGCGCGACAGGATTATGACGGCAATGGCGTCATTGAAGGCGTGCAGACCGAAGTCAAAGGGCTGATTCGCCAGCTTTCCATGTTGCTGCCGCCATTGGGTCAACCGAAGTTGGCGCTGGCCGACGTATCCAGCGCGATTACCACGAACTATACGGCCGCCCAGAAGATGGCGGTGTATAACCTGTTGTTCGTGCTCGAAGACAAGAGTTACGGCATCCACAATACGGCCTATACAGTAGGGCTGTTGAAGGCCTCCCTCGCCGATTTGGGCGGCACCACCCCAACCCCAGGCGGGACTGCGGCTGAGGCGAATGCGGCCCTGGCGGCTTACTTCTCGAAGAGCACCAACGTGCTTATCAATCCGTACGTGTTGGGCAAAGGCCTGTTCCAAATGGGCATTAATGATATTGTCGGCTGGCAGTTCCGGGTACAGGTTTCTTCGGACCTGATCACATGGACGAACCTGCCCACAACCGCTTATCCGGCGTATCAATTCAATGATCCGGATGCGACGAACGCCCCGAAGCGTTTCTACCGGCTCATGTATCCGTAAGCGGCACGCAAGCGCCGATTAATCGGTAATCTCGAATAAATTCCGCGGGGCAATGCCCCGCGGAATTTTTCATTTTTTCAAAAGATATGCGCCCCGACCAACGTAGTGAGCATGGCAGCCCTTGTCCCGAAGGGACATACTGACAATAGCCCGGCGTTTCAACGCCGGGTTGGATCATGGTGTGAATGAGTCCCGCAGGGACGGTTGAAAGGTTTCAATGTCATACCAGTGAGTGTTTTCAACTTGGAATTCAGGTCACGGAGCACAACTAGGAGGCGCTCCAACCGATCCCAGGCGAGCTTCATGCTGGCCGGTTCGCTGCTCGCCGACGCGGTCGGGACGGGCTTTTTTTTATTGATTTGGCGGCCAGAACCTGGGCCAAGCTGATTTGGCGCAGTTCGGCGGTAATTTCCAGCCGGATGCGCTGCCAAAAAACTTGGGTGGGACAGGTGAAATGTTTGGCGCATTCCTCAAAACCGAGCAGGCACTCGCCCAGCCAGTGTTCCCCTTCCACCGCTTCGACAATTTCCAGCAGCGAGATGTCCTGAGGCCGTCGCGCCAGGGAAATGCCACCGCGATACCCGCGCTTGGCGCAAACCAAGCCCTTGCGGGACAAAGAGCTGATGATTTTTGCCAGGTATGGCTTGGGGGTGCCGGAGCACTTGGCGATGTCAGCTATTTGACGGGACGTGTAAGCCAGATCGTTCAAGCACCCCAAGGCTTGAATCGCGTAGCCGGTCGTTTGAGATAAACACATCATAGGGTTAAAACTTAGTTCATTAGAAAATATGACACAAGCATGATAGTGACATCAACATTTTTAATGACCTATCTGCGAAAAGCCTGACAATCGGCGCTTGACGCCGAAACCGGCCAGCCCCAAGCTTCCCCCATGAACATCGATGAGAATCCATTCTCCTTTCCCCGCGCTAGCGTCCCCAGCAAACTCTTGTCCATTTAATTGATCCCGGGGGTTATGCGCACGATGTCTGAACGAACCAATCCTCACCCTCATTTTGGCTTGCGTAGTCTATTCTGCATACTTATAGGTATAGTGCTCATAGGGTCCGCCGCGCCGTTCGCCCGGGGGGATGATCCGGATAACTGCCTGTTCTGTCATCAATACCGTGGACTCAGTTTTTTCAACCATACCAACAACACTTCGCATGTGTTTTTCGTTCAGCCCGAATATGGGCAACAGCGGCTGGGTCCGCATGCGGTCATTGCCTGCACGGACTGTCATGAACGGTCGGAAGTGTCGGTGGTCCCGCACCAGCCGGTTTCGAAAGTTGACTGCGCCAAAACCTGCCACCTCGGCAACCTGGGTGGACTCGAACAGATCTTCAGTCACCGCAAGATAGCGGAAATGCTCCAAAAAGGCGTCCATACCCTGGAGGTGCTCTCCAAGACCACCTTTTCCAAAGGCCACCTGCTATCGGAGGGGCAGTCTAAATGCCTGTACTGTCACGACGAGCCGGTCTTTCGTGATCCCACGGGCTCGATTCCGTTGCTGAAAGAGTTGGGCAGCCGGACCTTCGACCGTTGTGATGTCTGCCACGAGCAACAGATCCCTGGCGATACTGCCTACTATGTGAGGCATATTGCCGCCCGCCTGCAACCGGCCCGGCCTTCCCTGGAAATGGCCCAGGTGTGCGCCGTATGCCATAGCGACCCCGCGGTGTGTGGCGCCTTTAAGATGAAAGACGCCGTGGGGAGCTACGTTCTCAGCTTTCATGGCAAGGCGGCCCTTTTGGGTGACGAGAAAACAGCGAACTGCCTGTCCTGTCACATTGCCGCTGGCGCCAATGTCCACCTGATGCTCAAATCGGAAAACCCGGCCTCCTCGGTGAGTCCCGTCCGCCTTGCCAATACCTGCCGAACCATGGCCTGTCATCCGGGAGCAGACGTGCGGTTAAGCGCGGCGGGGGTTCACCTGGATCTTCCCACGATTCGTGGCACGCTCGAGTTTTGGCTCGCGGTGGCCTTTATCGGGTTGACGATCGCGACGTTCGGACCCTCGATGGTGATCTGCATCCTCGAATTATTCCCGCTGGTGCTGGGCGAAAAAAGCCACCCTGATGACCGCATGGATCGGCTCACCCGCGCGGTGATGGCCCATCCCGAAGGCCGTCGACGCTTGACGCGCTTTACCGTAGCCCAGAGGGTCCAGCACTGGGTTCTGGCTATTCTGTTCGGGCTGCTGGCCCTTACCGGGTTTCCGCTGAAGTTCGCGGACCGGGAGTGGTCGCACATCGTGATCGACCACTTTGGAGGCCTTAACACGGCACGGCGGCTGCATCACTGGGGCGGGCTGCTGCTCCTGGCGGGTCTGGGCCTACACATGTTATATATCCTCTTCACGATGTACCAGAAACGCCAGCGTGCCCGCGTGGCCGGCAAGCACACGGGTTTAGTCCAATCCATTACGTCGCTGCCCCTGTGGATCGGCCCGCGAGACGTCCGGGACTTTGTGCGGTTGCTGGCCCATTTACTGCGGTTGCGCCACGAGCGCCCCACCTTCGGCCGTTTCAGTATTAAAGAGAAATTCGAATACATTGGTGTCTTCTGGGGAACCTTGCTGCTGGGCGCTACCGGCGCCTTGCTCTGGGGTGCGGAGATGAGTTCCCACTTTGTGACTGGCCGGGTATTGAATTTTGCGCTGATCGCCCACACCTTTGAAGCGTTCCTGGCCATCATTCACGTGGGAATATTGCACATCGTCAATGTCATGCTCGCACCGAATGTCTTCCCGTTGTCACCCGCCACCCTAACGGGCGAAACTCCTCTCGCCGAACTTAGCGAAGGACATTCGGACCAGGTGCTGGACGTGGCCAGAGAGCTTGGAATCGTCGCCGAAGAAGGCATGTCTCAGGAATAAACACCCTATGAGCCCCCTATCAGGTTCCAGCATAAATGGCATATTCAGGCGGGTTTTATCCCGGACCGGACGACTGCTCTGGGAGATGGGCAAGCGCGGTTATGCCATGATCCTCATCCTGATCGTGCTCTGGTTGAGCTGGCGAGCGCTCTTTTATCTGGTGTCAGCGCTGATGCTGCCGGCGAAGCCGCCCACCCAAATCGTGGACATTCCCACCCGGCTCAATGAATCCGTTTTGATGCGACCTGAAACCGCCGTTAAAGGCGCGCCGACAACCGCCAATCAACGAAGTCCACTTTCACATTATCACCGGCTCGACACCGGGTTCCAATCCGACCGGCTCAATGGCTGCACCCTGAGCCAATGCCATGCTCCGCAACCGCACGGGAAGAATAAGGCGGACCGGGCTTTTTTGAACATGCATGCCACGAGCATTCATTGCGGCGTGTGCCATACGCAACAGGACCAGAAACCCCTTTCGCTGGCCTGGTATGACCTGAAGACCGGCGGCACGCGAGCTCAGGCGCCGGCCTTGCTTCGGGCGTACGCCTGGCTGACGAGTCCAGCGACCCGTGACAAAACCACTTTTAACGTTGCTGACCAGACCGAAATCGTACGACTGCTTCGTGCGGCAGCGGACGAAGCCTATGAAGACACCGGGCTGGTAAGTCTCTCGGCGCATCTCGCCGCGGTTCGTGCGACCAGCGACGAATTTATCCGGCTGGTGCAGGTGACCCGCGATGCGGTCCAGAGGCATTTCCGCGGTGAATATGGGGCCAAGCTGGCCCTGATGGATCCTCGCACCCGGAAACCGTTCCTCGGAGACTCAGGCATTGAACAGGCCATGCACGACTTTTTGGCTCGGCGCGATGCCATGACCGATGAGGAGAAGGCACGCTTGCTCAAAAAGATCCATCCGCAACGGCGCGATCCCACGCTCCACTGCACGCAATGTCACCGGCCCGAGGGAAGCCTGGTTGATTTCCGCTCGATTGGCTATCCGCCGGCGCGCATCCAGGCCATTTCCAGTCCGCTGGTGACGAGCGCGATCGACCATATCGTCGAGGGCAAACCCTTCCATTTGCCGGAATTTCTGGGAAGGGATTTATATTAGCGGCATCGTTCGGACTACCCGGTTCCCAGGCCCTTGGCGGCCAGGAGGCCGACATTGGCATGGCGGAGTTTATGGGATAGCTCGATGGCGATGTTGCGCATCACCAACATTCCCAAATGCGGTTCGTTCTGGACTAATTTGTTGAAGGCGGCCCGCTGAATCACCAGCACAATGCTCGCCTGGCTGGCCACGGCGCTGGTCATACGCGCGGTGCTGTCGAGAAACGCCTGCTCGCCAAAAATCTGGCCGTTGCGCATCGACGCCACCGGCTTGGCCCGCTCCTCCAGCAAAATGTCGATCTCTCCCCGCATCACCACATAGCCCTCGTTTCCGGAATCGCCCTTGGCAAAAACCTTTTCGCCTGGCCGGACCAGCTTCTGCGTAAACAACCGCGCGATTTTCCGCAACTCACCGTCTCCCAATCCTTCAAAGACCGCCAGGCTGCGAAGCAGATTGATGATCGCCACCCCCACCTTTTGATCCTGAAAATTCTGATCCACGATCTCCACCATCCGCGCCGCAGGCGCTGTCAGTGACGTGTTTTCCAGGATGTACAGCAGGTTGAGCTTGACCAGTTTGACCACATCCGTGCACCGTCCGTTTTCAAAATAGAACGCCGGCAGGTATGCCACCGGCACAAAACCGAGCTGCTCGGCGCTCTTGAGCAGCCGCGGCGCCGTCATCAATACATCCACCTCGACCGTCACCGCATTGAATTGTTCCTGGGCCGCTTTCAGGATCTGATGAAACATGGCGCCCATGGACAAATCATCCGTGGCGAACGAATCCACGATGCGCAGACACCGGTCCTGCTCGTCATAGCCATACGCCAGTCCCGCGACGATTTTGTCTTCCCGCTGCCCCAGGAAAGCCCGCACCGGCGAAGCCACCGGCAGACGTAACACCCCCCACCCCAAGTTGTAGCCGCCGCTGATCTCCCGCGGTGGATTGACAACCTGCGCCTGCTGTCTCCCCAATTCGAAATCCTCGGCCGTCGCATCGCGAAACTTCAGCTCGCTCTGCAGCGCGTAGCCCGTCATGCCATCTCGCACCGGCACCGGGCTGGCAATCTTGAGATTCCCGAGGACAAACGCCGCCAGCTCGCCAACCTGCGGCAGCGACTCCGACCACGGCAGGCGGGTCATCAGCGCCGGCTGGCTGATCAACACATAATACAACACCCCTTCCCATACCTGTTGGAAATGCTTGAAAGGTTGAAACCCCACGCACCTGTACCCTTGCTTCTCGAACAACGCCTGTTGCTGGTTATCCGAAGCCAGCACCCGCACCACCACCAAATGCCCTCGCTGCTCCGCCAGACGATTCACCGTGTCAACCACCGCGACCGCGGAACCATCCGTGTAACTTTCCGGCCGAAAAAGCTGCCGGCCCAGGTTCGTAATCCGTTTATTTCATCGGCTCCCTGACTAGTCGGGCCAGACCGGTCGTCCAGTCCAGCGTCACGACTCGCTCAGCCACCGCGAACCTCCAGACATCGCCTTCAGTGCTCGCCTTCACCGTCCGGATGGGCTGGCCCGTGCCCGCCCAGGACAGCGCCACGGCGTTGCGCCAATTCGCGGCCTGCTTGCTCAACCGCACGGTGAACATCGTCTGGTTCCTCTCGCCCGCACGTCCTTCGCTGGCCAGGTCCTCAGTCACAACCTTCACCTCGGCGGACGTCACTAGCGGTTCCAGGCGCAGAACGGCTTTGGCACTCCGCATCACGAAGGCGCTTCCTTCGCGCACGGCTGCCCGGCTTTCGGGATGGAAACGCAACTCCAGCGCCCGCGGCTGGTCGGTCACGACTTCGTCACAGACCAGCAACACATCCGGCTTGAGGTAGAGCAGGTGGCGCACGTGCCGCCGCAATCCCAACGCGCGCGGATACGCCTCCGCCGAGTCGCCGCTCATCTGGTCCAGTTCAGCCGTGGACGAAGCTCGCAGGATTTTCGGCCGGGCTTTCACGGCCAGCGCCTGGGCTCCTTGAAACCATTGCTGGCCCTCGCCGAGTTGCCCGCGACCGTCCACCAGCAGCGTGTTGTGCTGGCCCGTCCACTTGGACCGGTAACCGTCGTCGCGCAGCAGCCATTCGCCCGAGCCGAACAGGACGAAATGGTTGGCGTCCGGATGCACGTGGCCGCCGCCGGGGTCGTAGGTGAACGCTTGAACGGCCGTGTGTCCGAGGTAGGGGCCGCATTTGAAAACCACCAGCGACTCGTCGCCCGACCAGCCCGAGCGGGCGGAAACCAGGCCCATATCATCGAAGTGGCGCAGGGTCGGCAGCGACAGTGGCGGCGTCGCGGCGACGCTGGGGTCAAACCAGACAAGGTTCAACCACGGCGCTCCAGGTGCGGAAACATCCGCATCGTCAATCTGCTGCGCCAGCCATTGGGCGTGATCGTCGTGGAACTCACGGGCCAACCCACGCAACAGGTAGTCCGGTCCATACCAGTGGCTGCGCGGACAGTCGGCGATATCGACGATGCAATTATTGCGGGTCCAGGCGCGGCGTGGCAGGGCCAGATACTGGGCGTAGCGCGCCGTGTTCCGCCACCAGTCGTTTTCGTAGAGGTTCACGCCGAGCCGGGTGCGGGCGAGGTCCATGAACTTGAGCATGTACTCGACGCCATACTCCCAGTAACCCACGCCTTCATGACTCGCCCCGTCCGAACCCAAGGCGGCCATCGTCCGCTGAAACTTGTCCAGCGGCAGGCCCATCCACATGGAAGCGTCGTCCACTTCGTCGAACAAGGCCAGCCCTACGACGGCCATCCCGGAAATGTTCACCCAAAGATGATTCTGGAGATAGGACTTTTGCCACCAGGCTTTGCCCGTCGCCGCAGCCTCGAACATAGCGGTGGTTCGTTTGACCAGCGTGTCGCGAATGGTGCGTCGCGCCTCGTCGCCGAGATCGGCATGGCACCAGTCATAGACTATGCCTAAACCAAAAAGTTGGTGCCCGGCCGCCAGGTCCATGCCGTCGATGCCTCCCAAGCCCCAGGTTTTGTAACCACACGACGCGAGCGCCCATTGGCGTGCGGCGTCAAGATATTGCCGCTCGCCGGACAGCACCCAGGCCATCGCGAGCACCGGCAGGGTGCTGCCCACGTCGCGTTGCCACAATTGCTCATCGCCGCTGTAGTTATCCTGCTCGCGGTAGGCGGGTGGACCGCGCTGGACGGCGCGGTCAGCCAATTCCCGGAGTTCCTTCCACATCGGCGCGTGCGTGGTCTGAATGGCCTGACGCAGTTCGGTAATGCGAGCGGCGTCGAGATAAAGCCGGGGGTGGATGCCGCGCACCTTCTCCAGCGAGGAGGGGATGGGATGGAGGCGATATTTGTCGAACCGGCTCAGCCGCGCAATGGGTTCCACGATGCGCAGGCTGCCGAGGCTGCCTTCGCGAGTGCGGGCCACTCGCGTAACGGCAACGGTCTTGGCGCGCGGCTGCCAGCCACCGGTGTCGGACTCGAACCGCCAGGAGACGGGTTCGGCGGCGGCGCCAGTTCTTGCCATCCAAGGGCAAACGGACAACACCAACGTCGCAGCCAGGAGGACGGTTTTCATAGCTTGTTTGGTTGGACGATGGCGGTTGCCGTTCATTCACCGGTCGAGTAATGGCACGTCTGGGTATAAGACGCTTGCCTCGAATCGACTCCAGACTATTATATGGCCTATAGCTATCGGAAGGCGTCTGCCATGAATGATCACGGGTGTATGCTTTCCAGCGGCAATTGACTCAGTCCATGCCTAATTAGAGAACGTTCGGACTTTCAGCCCTCGTTTGCCTGGGCAGCAAATCGGCCCGCCGTTCGAGGACGCTGGGGGAGGCGTCGATTGTCGCCTTGCCAGCCGGGCGGCGACGGGGCATCTTCCAGACATGAAAACGACCAGTGTTCAACAGGTGCCGCAGCGGTGGACTGAGATTCTCGGTTGGGTCGCTGCGGGCGAAGAAGTCGAGGTGACCCAGCAGGACAAGGTCGTCGCCAAAGTCGTGCCCGCTCCATCCGCACGGGTGCCGCAACCGGATTTCCTGGCGCGTGCCCAAGCCATTTGGGGCGCGCATCCGGCAGGCAAGACGCTCAGCGCGGTGGTCGCGGAAGCGCGGGGAGACGAATCGTGACCTATCTTGACACCGGCTGCTTTGTCAAACTGTACTACCCGGAACCGGAAAGCCCCCAAGTCATCGCCGCCATCCAGGGCAAGCCAGTCTGCTACTCCCCGCTGCATGAACTTGAGTTCGTAAACGCGCTCCAACTGAAGGTGTTCTTCAAGAGCGCGACGGCCGCCCAAGTGACGGCGGCGCGGGCGCTGGTGGAAGCAGACTTGAAGTCGGGCGTGCTCTTCTCGGCCAGCGGGGATTGGAAGGAAACCTTTCAGGAGGCCGTGAAGCTGGCGGAGCAGCATACCGGCTCGCTGGGCTGCCGGTCGCTCGACGTTCTGCATTGCGCGGCGGCGAAAGTGCTGGCGGCGACCGAGTTTATCAGCACGGACGGGCGGCAGAAGAAGCTCGCGGCGGTGATGGGGTTGAATCTGGTGGCGATTTGAAGCGAGGGAATCGTCCGGGTTCTGGGGTCAGCCCTTAAGATATAAGTTAATATTATTTCGAGGTTTCGAGACGCAGATGCGGTAAGGCATGGGGGGGGGTACGTCAGGATGTAAGATTCCGCTGAAATACCCCGTAGCGGCGACTCGGCAGAGCGCCGCCGACTTCTCGGTTTCCGGCGAAGAATGCGGCGCTCTGCCGAGACGCCGCTACGCCGGCAAGGGGTTGAAATCGTCATTCTCCGAAGCCCGTGGCCGGATCCTTGTCTGGCAATACGCTGCTCACTTGCGCGCCCAAAAGGACACCCGGCAC
>JADGRT010000151.1 GCA_017880715.1 Verrucomicrobiia bacterium
GGCCGCTTTACTGGGACTTGTTCAGTGGCGCCTGCGGTCACACTTACGGCCATCACTCCGTCTGGCAGATGTGGGCGCCGAATCGCAATCCCATTAACAACCCGCTCATGCCGTGGTTCGAC
Organism: Verrucomicrobiia bacterium; assembly: GCA_017880715.1. GTDB lineage: Bacteria > Verrucomicrobiota > Verrucomicrobiia > Limisphaerales > UBA1319 > JADGRT01. Next base: position 123 of record JADGRT010000151.1, read on the forward strand.
GCCATCGATCAACCGGGCGCGGGGCAGATGCAGCACGGCAAAAACCTGCTGCTTTCGCGTCCTTTTTTCACACGCATCCCGGACGACTCGGTCATCGTCACCGATCGCGTGCCGACCTCGGTGCCGGGCGCGGGCCGTTATCGGTTCGTGGCGACGCGGGATGAGTCTGGCAGTTTTGCGATGGTTTATGCGCCGCTTGGGCGGAGGTTCAAGGTGCGGATGGACAAAATCACTGGCCCGAAAGTGAAGGCGTGGTGGTTCAACCCGAGGAACGGCGAGGCCAGCGTGATTGGCGAGTTTCCGAATACGGGCGAACGCGAGTTTCAACCGCCGCAACCCGGAGAGCTACTTGACTGGGTTCTGGTATTGGATTCCGTTGCGCATAAGTTCATGCCGCCAGGCATAAAATAGCCCAGCCGCGAAGTCGGTCGAAGATCAGCCGGCGGAGTTTGTTTGCTTGCGATCCGTTGGTTTCCCTTGACCTTGAATCCGGCCATGGTCACCAACGATTACACACAGCGCGGGCCGTCCATCAACACCAGTGCGGGCAATGTTACCGGTGTTTCCCTGTCCTGGAACGCAGGCCAAGCCCAATCTTTGGATCTGACGGTGCGCAAAGTGACCGCGCACTTGCGCGGACGCGCGGTGGACCACACCGGCGCACCGTTGCAGAACATCAACCTGGGGGCGTCGGATAACGAATGCCATGCGGTCGGCCGGCCAATACTCCCGCAAATGGGCATCCTTGCGCAACCGGGCCAAACCCAAGTCGATGACTTTGGCCCGGGGCCGGGGATCGGGCAGGACCATGGCCAGCAGCGTGAACTGTCGGAGGACCGCATCCCCAAAAGTTCAAATATCTTTGGCTCGAATTGGCCCTGCTGGCCGACCCGCCAACATGCCGCAGGCGGCGTGAATGTCCCGGCCCCCGCTGTAACGGCGAGCGACGGGCATGGCGAGCTTGGCACGAAGCGCATCGCGGAAGTTATCCAACTCTTCACGCGTGGGTGGTTGAAACCGGCCGGTGGGATCGTTGACGTCGATCAAGTCGAGCTTGATGGGCAGGCCGCGAGTCAGATCAGCAATTCTTTGGGCGGCGTCCGCGTTCGTATTGATGCCGGCCATCATGGTCCAGGCGAGCGTGACGCGTTGACCCGTGGCTTCGTGGTACTCCCGGAGCGCCTGGAGCAAGTCCGGGGTTGGGTGCGCCTTTTCGACTGGCATCAGCTCCAGGCGTTGGCGGGGATTGGCGGAGTTCAACGAGACGATCAGCCGGACCGGGAGACGTTCGGCCGTCAAACGGCGGATGCCGGGAATGATGCCCACCGTCGAGATCGTGATCGCCTTGCCGGCAATGGCCATGCCGCAGGGTTCGGAAAGAATCCGGATGGCGGTTACCACCGCGTCATAGTTGAGCAGCGGCTCGCCCATGCCCATAAAAACCACGCCGCGCACCGGATGCGGGGAATCCGCCTGGATCTTGACGACCTGGTCCACGATTTCCCAAGCCGCCAGGTTGCGGCCAAATCCCATTCGGCCGGTGGCGCAGAAAAGGCAACCCATGGCGCAGCCCACCTGGGAACTGACGCAAGCCACCTGCTTGAGGTCGTCCGGCCGGTGCAGGAGTGGAATGCTGACTGCCTCAAAGGGTTCCGGCCCGTCGCCCCTAAAAAGATACTTGGTGAAGCCGTCCTGCGCGGAGACGACTTTTTCATCCAGGGTCAGATGGGGAATCTTCGTCAAGTGACGAATCTGGTCCAGCCTGGCGCGGGAAAGATCTTGTCCCACTGTCGGCAGTTCGCCGAACCGCAGCGCGGCAGCCTGAAGCCGCCGTGCCACCTGCGGGGTCACCCCGGCGTGCGACAGTGCGGCATACAACTGGTCGGAGGTGAAGTTTTTCAGCAGAATGGGCATGCCTGTGCGGAGGGCAACTTGGCCTCCCCGGGATTACGGTTTCAGCCGGCCGGATCGCAAGATGGCCTCGAGTTGACGCAGATCTTTGGGCAATTCGGCAGTCCAGGTCATTCGAGATCCGGGTTTTTCCGGGTGTTCCAGAGTCAAGACCTCGGCATGCAACGCTTGACGCGGGAAATCGATAAGGGGCAGGCCGCCGAGCCCTCGGCTACGATATTTTGGATGATAGGAGCGGTCGCCAATCAATGGCAGTCCGGCATGGGCCGCCTGGACGCGAATTTGATGTTTGCGACCGGTCTCCAGTCGAAGCCTCAATTTGGTGACGATTCCCTGGCCGCTGGCGAGGGGGTATTCGGCAATCACTTCATAGTGCGTGATGGCCTCCTGGACCTCGGACTTGGCGGCTTTGGCTTCCGTTTCGGAAATGACATGCTGGCGCAGTTCGTCTTCGCTCAATTGCAGCCATTGCCGCCAGGTGCCTTGGCGCGTCTGGGGCCGGCCTTCCACAAAGGCCACATATTCCCGCTTCATGGTGTGCGCCTTCAACTGCTCGATGAGGCGCCCGCGCGCCGTCGGATTGGTGGCAACGCAAAAAACGCCGCTGGTGTACTGGTCAAGGCGATGAACCGGCTGGGGTTGGAGGCGGCGATACGCGGGCGGCAGGGATTTTCCGGCGACGCCGCGATCCTGGGCTTTCAGTCTCCCCGCCAAAAAGTCGGCGAGAATGCTGAGGGCGGAAAGGCCGCTATTCGGCGCGGGCACCGAGATGAGGCCGGGACCCTTGTTGATAATGGCGAAGGAGGCATCCAGGTAAAGCAACGCGACGCGCGGATGAATCTGCCACCCCGAACCGCACGCCAGCGCCGTGGCATGCCGGTCGAGCAGATTCAGGGTATTTCCCGGATCGGAGACCGCCTGATGGGGCTGGCGGATGACGATACCATTCGCGCTGACGCGACCCGCCAATATCCATTGTTTGGCCCGTTTCTTCGGCGTGTCGGGATACTTCTGCAGCAGCCAATCCAGCAGCGGTCTGACTCTATTTTCGATGATCTCTCCGGCCTCATGCATTCCAGGTTAGCATGCGACCCGATTGGCTTAAGGTCAATGGGATCCGGCAGGAATCGGGTAAAAACCGGAGGACATGGATCTGCCGCTCAAGGGCTTTTCGAAGGATGGTTGGTCTCTGGAATGAAAGCGACCACCACGAACGGCGCTTATCGGGTCGTTGGCGCAACGCCCTGGCCTGTAGGAGCGTGAAAGAACCAGCGGGCGTAACCGTAGTCTGCGCCGGTTTTAATTTGTCTTCACCGTCAGAGATGCAGTAGTCTGCGCCGAACCCTGATCATGCTTTGCCGAAAATAAATCAAAATTTCATGAACCGTCGTCGCCTCCTATTGATTGCGCTGGTCGTCGTTCTGTCGGCCGCTCCGGGTCGCGGGGCTGCCCGCGATATGAAACCAGACCCGCCGTTCCGATGGGGCGGAGGTTTCAGCCCCAATATGGCGGCCGATGTCAAGGATTTACCCGCCGATCCGGGTAACACCGAGCCCTTGTGGGAGTTGAAGCTGGGATCGCACCAGTATTCCATTCCCACCCTTGATCGGGGACGGATTTACCTGGCGGCCAATGACGCCGGAGTCGAACGGCCGGGCTTCACGCCCACCGCGGGCGGAGTCGTGATGTGCGTCGATCAGGCCACCGGCGCCTTGATCTGGCGCCTGCCTATCCCGCGCTATTTCGACGGCGTCAAGCCGCCTTTCCATTTCGACCAATGGAGTTGCGGCGTCTGCTCGGGGCCGGTGGTCGAGGGCGACCGGGTTTTCGTGATCGGCAACCGGGGCGAGATTCTGTGTCTGGACCGGGAAGGCCAGGCCAACGGCAATGACGGTCCGGTCCTGGACGAGCTGGCTTACATGGGGATAACCAACGCGCCCGATGCCGGGCTGAAGCCGACGGACGGGGACATTATCTGGCGGTACAACCTCATCGCTGAGCTGGGGGTCGTTTTGCACGACGTTTGCGGAAGCACCCTGCTCGTTGCCGGCGATCTTATTTATGCCTGCACGTCCAACGGCATTGATGACCGGCACGACAAGATTCCCCGGCCCCTGGCGTCAAGCCTCGTCGCGCTGGACAAGAAAACCGGCCGTTTGGTGGCGAGAGACGATGAGAAAATCGGCCAGCGGATGATGCACTGCAATTGGTCGTCTCCCTCGGCCGGCCAGGTGAACGGCAAGACCTTGATTTTTTTCGGCGGGGGCGACGGCATCCTCTACGCCTTCGAACCACCGCCACCCTCCCCGGGTTCGGACGTCCAGGTTTTCAAGAAGATCTGGTCCTACGACTGCAACCCGCCGGATTTCCGCATGCGCGATGGCCAGCCGGTGCCTTATTCGACGCACAGTAAAAACCGTCCGGATGGCCCGAGCGAAATTATCGGCACGCCGGTATTCCACCAGGGTCGCGTCTATGTGGCTATCGGGCAGAGTCCCCTCCATGGCACCGGGCGGGGCTGCCTGTCTTGCGTCGAGGCCGCCACCGGCAAAAAGGTATGGGCCTCGGAACTGGTCGAGCGCACCCTGGCGACGGCAGCGATTGCCGACGGCCTCCTCTACCTGCCCGACGCCACCGGCAACCTGCATTGCTTCGATGCCGGGACAGGTCAGCGGCAGTGGGTTCAACCCCTGGGAGACAAGCTTTGGGGCGCCTCGGCCTTCGTGGCTGATGGAAAAGTCTATGCCAGCACGGAAGCGAATATTTTTTGGACCTTGAAGGCGGGCCGAGAGTTGCAGGTGCTGTCCCGGACTCGTCTTAAGAGCACGGCCATCACTCCAACGGCGGCCCAGGGCGTGCTTTACCTTCCGACCCAACGGAGTTTGCTGGCCATTCCGGGAAAACCGGCGGCGCCGCGCACCGCCAACGCCAGGCCGGCGAGTAACTGAGGAGCAGCATGGGGCGACTCATCTTCGACAGTGAGACGATGCTCGAATGGTTCGGCATGCCCAACGACGCCGACTTGCCGTCCACGTTCGCCATCGAGTACATGCACGCCTGGAAGCAACCGAAGTAAGAGTTTCCTTCAAGCGGATAGTCCGTTTCCCAGGCGCTAAACTGTTACGACAACCGAGAGACGATTTCAACACCTTGCCGGCGTAGCGGCGACTCGGCAGAGCGCCGCATTCTTTGCCCGAAACCGGAAAGTTGGCGGCGCTCTGCCGAGACGCCGCTACGGGGTTTTTCAGCGGAATCTCGGACTGAATCCGCTGACTATTCCATTGTCCAGAGCGTCACCGTTTCGTTGTCTTTTACGAACACCCGGTTCCCGGCGATCACCGGGTGCGCATACGTGGGCGTGTCGGCAACCTTGATTTTGGCCAGTTCAGCATATTCCTTGTCAGCGGGCTTGAAGGCGATCAATTCGGAAGTGCTGGGCATAGCCAGGATGACCGAACCGGCATCGAGCATGGCTCCAAAATTGCCGCCGCGCTTGGTGGTGTCGGTCCAGGCTGTCTCGCCGGTTTTGGCGTTGAGGCAGAAGAAAAGGCCTTTGTCAGAAAGGCCGAAGAGCAGACCGTCTTTAAGCACGGGCGTGTTGAATTGAACGCCAAGTTCGGCGTTGCTCCAAAGTTCCTTGGCGGCAAAGGTGTCACCCTGTTTCTCGATTTTCACAGCCTTGGTGCCGCGGCTCTGGCCGGTATAGATTACCGTTTGGCCGTCAATGATGGGGGTGGCGGCGTTGTAAGCCATTCCCTGGGGGGCAAAGGGTATTTGCCATAACTGCTTCCCATCCGCGACTCCAACGCCGACAACGTTTTTCTCGGTCAACGTCACGATTTGCTTCACGCCTTCCACCGTTAACAGGGCAGGGGAGGCATACCCCGGACCTTCCGCCGTCCATTTCCATTTAGGATCCCCGGTGGCCAGGTCGAACGCAATGATGGCTCCATTACCCTGGCCGCCGACATGGGCGATGACCATTCCATCCACAATGATCGGCGAACACGAAGTGAAGAATCGGGGCACGACCTTGGGGAATTCGTCCTTGCGCCACAAGAGTTTCCCGGTGGCGGCGTCCAGACAGGAGACAACGCCGCCCACCCCCAGGGTGACCACCTTGCCATTCGCGACCGAAGGAGAACTCCTGGGCCCCGGGTGCCGGGAGGCCGCGCCGGTCACGGCTTGAGCCTCATACTTGTTTTGCCAAAGTTCCTTGCCGTCAGCCGCGTTCAGACAAAGGGTGATTTCCTCCGCCCCTTGCCGGGCGAAGACATAGAGTTTATCCCCGACCAGGGCAGGGGTGGCGTCGCCGGAGCCGACCGTGGCTTTCCATTTTTGCGTCAGCGCGGTTGGCCATTTCGCGGGCACGACGAACCCGCTCACCTTGCCATCGCGCTGCGGGCCTCGCCATTGAGGCCAATCCTGCGCCATGATGCTTCCGGTGCTAAGGAGAATCAGACAACTTGCGGCGGCGACGATCGATCGATTCCTGGTATTCATAAAGGTTTGATGGGTTGATATGACAAGACGATTTGATGAGATCGGTTTATCCCTCGGCAACCGGCAAGGCTTGGTCTGCGACGACATCTTGCCGGGTGTTTAACGGGGGGCACTATGAACGGAAGTTGGGCCGAGGTCAAGCCGGTTCGTTGCGCGGTTGGCCGTGAATCATCCAGTGCTGAAGCAGGCCCCCCAGATCAGTGGCCATTTCATCGGTGCGGAACTCGCGGCCACTGGCCCCCGCGCGTTGTTCCTGCTTCTGGATTTCCACCAGGCGGATTTGCCGGAAGTGCGCCGCGGTTTCGCGGTAGAGTTCATCGCAAAGCGCCTCGCGTTCTTTTGCGTTGGGCACGCCCAGCAATTCAAACACGGCCAGATCAAGCGCGCGGCGGTCCTTCATCTCCAATTCCGTCGGCAGGCCGATGGGTTTTTCCGCCAGCTTCTTCGCGCGCACGGCGGAATGGCACCTCATGAATTCTTCTTCCACCATCGGACGCGTGTCCCGCCGGCAGAGGCGGCGGATCAAGCTGCGACTA
>JADGRT010000152.1 GCA_017880715.1 Verrucomicrobiia bacterium
GTACCTGGCCGTCTTCCACCATCGCGCCGTCTGGCGCTTCTTTGGAAGTTGGCTGCGCACCACCAATCGTAACGCGGTTCCCTCCGAACTCGTCGTGGCTCATGCCCTGCGCAACAGCTTCCCCCATTTTCTCCTGTCTTTGCCGAAAACCGATTTGCTCAAGAAATGCATCGCTCCGCGACTTTCCCCGGAAAGATGCCCGAATTTGTGCCTAACTGAACTGGACATCGCCGCATGAAAGTATCACGGTCCAGTCTTTAGCCCTTGTCTGGGGTTGTCAGTGTTTGAATCGCTGCCAACTTCGATAGCGCAAATGGCAAATCACACCTGAGTTTTCACCGCGTTGTCGCTCGTACCGAAAAAACGGTGTCCACTTTTTGGGGGGAAAGGCTGAAAGCTCGAGCTCTAGCCACTAGGATCCCGGATAAAGCCCTTTTTGAGCCGCGATCCAAATAGGTCGGCACCCCCAATGCAGGCGATTTTTAAGCAATTTGATTTTCGTGAAGCCGACTTGCTTCAAGTGCCTGCGAATTTGTGAGGAACTCATGCCAATCTCATGGGTGTTCGACAACCGGCCCAATCGGTAGGATACGAGCGTATGCATGATGTTGGGTTCGTTGACGATGTAGCACCAACCGGTTGGTGCCAGAGCTTTATAGAATGACTGGATCGCCTTCCTCCAATCATGAGCATGATGGAGCGCCTCGTAAACATATACGACGTCGAAAGGGGGAAGGTCTCGAACCTGTTCATGAACATACTCCATGGGCGATGGCCGGAACTCCAGGTCGGCTGGCAACCCTTTCAATTCGAGACTCTGTTTTCGGCATTGGATTCTTTTGGCTTCGGCAGCATTCAGCGTTGTCGCAACCACTTTGAATCCGGAAGCCGCGAGGAACTCCGCCATCCATCCTGAGCCACAACCCACTTCAAGCAGGGTTGCCGGCGGTCTCACACCGTTCTCGTAAAACAAAGACTGGATATGTATATAGTCACGAAGGTACTTAGCACACCCAGGACCAAACCAAAATGGCTTCCTCATTGCGCCAAGGATGAGTTCTTTTGATGTTTTTCCAAGCGTTTGCAGTGTATTTTCGTAAGCGTTTTCAGCATCAAAGACAGCCTTTTCATCCTTGCGTTTCGGTGGGAACATACCCTGAGAATAGTCATGCAGGATCATATACGATCCCACCAAAAGTTTTTGACCCTTTGTGAGCGGGTAATTCCAGTCGCGCTTGTTGCACTCAAGCAATCGACGCGCTCTCGCGAAAAGAAACGATTGCGTAAAACATTTTGCGATTATCTTCATATCTTTTCCAGCCTTACTACTTTAGAATTCGACCCTATACGAAATTATTACAACTACATATAGGTTATTCACGGCCTACTAAGGGCTCCGGGTCCAACGACACGCGCTTGAATCGCAGATGGCGCGCGCGCCCGCCCGAAATCTTCATTGCCTCGACTTGCATGGCAGCATCCCGGCTAAACACGATTCCTTGTCCCGCCTCGGTGTCGAAGCGGTCGGCATCCGTCGGCAACAGGCGTATCCAACCCGCGGCGCGATGCCAGGTCATCAACTGGCCGCCCCGGATTTCCAACCGGACCACCCGCTGGAGTTCGTCGCTCCAATAATCGCCCGCATACCCCCCCAGGCGCTCCGGAGTAAGCGCCGTAACGGTCAATTTCGGCGCCTGGATGCCGCGATAGCGCAGACGCATCACCGGCCCCGAACCATCACGCACGAATTCAACTCCGGCGCCATACGCTTCCACGAAGAAGTGGGTGTCCGAACGGGGCGTCATTTTGAACTTCGATTCCCGGGTCGCCTGCGCCATGAGTCGATCGCCTTCGCGCGTGATCGTCAGCCACCAATTGGGCCCCAATCGATAGGTCCCCAGGTAGGCATCCCAGTGGGAGGGATCGGGTTTCGCCGCAGCGGCGGGCGTTTTGGGTGGAACCGTTGGTTTGTCCTCGGGTTTAGGGCCAAGGCAAAGATCCGCGATCTTCAGCGCGAGGTTCGCCGCGTCCAGGGTGGCGGCATTTGACAGGATGGCGATTCCGAGCTTTTTTTCGGGCAGCCGCACCACGGCGCTCCGGTAGCCGGCCCAGCCGCCGGTGTGGATCAATAACTTCGTGCCGCGATATTCGCCCAGCGCCACGCCAAAACCGTAATCGACCCGCTTGCCCGAGTTCAATTGCCCGGGTTGATGCATGGCGTCGATGGCCTGCTTTCCTCCCACGCGCGCCGTTTCGAAGTTCACCAGCCACTTGCCCATATCCTCGGCCGTGATAAACAACGAGCTCGATCCCAAGGCCGACAGTTGGCTCACAGCCCGGCGGTAGGTTCCGTGGTCGCCGGACGCGTAAGCATCGGCGCGTTGACGCACGACCTCGGCTGGATTATCGCAAAAATGAGTCTGTTTCATCCCCAGGGGACGAAACAAGTTCGCCTCCGTCCAGGCGCGAAACGATTGGCCCGTCACCTCGGCCACGATAACCGCCAGCAGGTTATAGCCGGTGTTCGAATACTGGTGTTCCTCGCCCGGCGCGAAATCCAGTTCCCGCTGGTGCCGCACCATCTCCAGGATCGTCTCGAGGGTAATGACATCTTCCATGGCCAGGCCGGAGATAGCGAGGGTCTCCGGCCAGTCACGCAGACCGCTGGTATGGTGGAGGAGATTCGCGACCGTGATGCGTTTCCCGAAATCGGGCACGTCGGGCAAATATTTGTGAATGTCGTCGTCGAGAGAGATTTTGCCTTGTTCGACGAGCATCGCTATGCCCAGACCGGTGAATTGCTTGGCGACCGATGCGGCATCGAAAACGGTTTGCGGCGTGATCGGGGTGCGCTGCTCCAGGTTGGCGCAGCCGTAACCGCGCTGAAGCATCACCGCGCCGTCCTTGACGATCACGACTGCGGCGCCGGGCGCGTCCGGCCGATTCCATGGGGCCAACAACCGATCCACCCCGGCGGCTATCCGGTCGCGCCCGTGACCCTCCGGCGCCAAAAGAACCAAGGTTGAAACAAGCACCGCGATGGCCAGCCTCCAAGCGCGCTTTTTTGAAATGTTCATAATGAAATAACGCTGGCCGAATCTGGGTTCTCGAAGGAATTTGAGCCTCGTTACCTCGGCTCCTACCCAAAAACGGATATTTTAAACGCGCTGTTAGGCGCGCCGGCTTTTCTTGCCGGCTCACATCAGGTTCACCGGGTCAATGTCGATCGTCAGGCTCACATCGTCCGGCCACTTCTGCGCTTGCGCAATCCGCGCCAGGGATTGGCTCAATCGGCTCATCTGCCGCGTGCGCAGCATGATTTGGTACCGGTAATAAGTCTCGGCGCGCAGCAACGGCGCCGGCGCGGGTCCCGCCATAATCAGATCCTTGATTCCCGCTAATCCCGTTTCCAGTTCGCGCTTCAGGTGGTCGGCGGAAAACCGCACCTTGTCCTCGTTCCGTCCCTTCATGGTCAGCAGCGCGATCCGGCTGACCGGCGGGTATTTCAACTGCTCGCGAAAGCCGATTTCCTGCTCGTAGAAACCGGCGAAGTCATGCCGCCGCGCATATTGGATGGCCGGATGAAACGGCGTGAAGGCTTGCACCACCACCTCCCCTTCAACGTCGCCGCGCCCCGCTCGTCCCGCCACCTGGGTCAGCAACTGGAAGGTCCGCTCGCTTGCCCGGAAATCCGGCATGTGCAGGCTTAAATCCGCGTAAATGATGCCCACCAGGGTGACGTTGGGGAAATGCAATCCCTTGGCGATCATCTGCGTGCCGACCAGAATATCGATCTTCCCCGTTCGAAAATCGCCGAGATGCCGCCGGTAATCGTCCTTCCGCTTCAGCGTGTCCGAATCCATGCGCCGGATGTTGGCATGGGGAAACAGCTTGGCCAGCGTGGCCTCGACCTTCTCGGTGCCCATGCCGGCAAAGCGAATGGCCGGGTTGCCGCACTTTTCCCCCGGACAGCGGGTTGGCGCCGGCGCTTCGTGGCCGCAAATATGACAGCATAGTTTCTGGTTGTGGCGGTGATAGGTCAGAGCCAGGCTGCAGTTGGGACATTGCGCGACGTAACCGCATTTCGGGCATTGCAGCGACGTGGCATAACCCCGCCGGTTCAAAAACAGCATGACCTGCTCCTTTTTGTCCAGCCGGTCCGCCATGGCGTCGCGCAGCCGCTGCGAAAAAATGGGCACGCCTTTTTCCTGCTTGCCTTCCATCCGCATATCGACAATGCGCACGACGGGCATCTGCTTGTCGTCGGCCCGGATGGGCAGTTCCAACAGCCCGTATTTGCCGCGCTGCACGTTGTAGTAGCTTTCCAGAGACGGCGTGGCCGAACCGAGCACCACGACGGCGCCTTCGCGCTGACCGCGCACCACGGCGACATCGCGGGCGTGGTATCGCGGCGCTTCCTCCTGCTTGTACGAGTGCTCGTGTTCCTCATCCACGACAATCAATCCCAACGGATCGACCGGCGCAAAAATCGCCGAGCGCGCGCCGATCACGATGCGGGCGCGGCCCTGCCGGATCTTGTGCCATTCATCATGCCGCTCCCCCGCTGAAAGATGGCTGTGCAACACCGCCACCAGGGTGCGCAACGGTCCGGAACTGAAACGCCCCTTGAACCGCTCGACCGTTTGCGGCGTCAGGGAGATTTCCGGGACCAGCACGATCGCCCCTTTCCCCTGCTGCAACGCATGAGTAATTGCCTGCAAATAGACCTCGGTCTTGCCGCTGCCCGTGACACCGTACAGCAGGAAAGTCTTCGCCGGCGGCGGGGGATGGCGCGCCTCGGCCGGAGCGCTGGCAACGTCCATGGCCGCCATGATGGCTGACAACGCCTTGGTTTGATCGGCATTCAGCGCCAGGGCCTGGGTGGGCAGGATATGCTCATGGGCGTACGGATCGCGTTCCAGCGTTTGCGGCGTGATGCTGACCAAGCCTTTGTCTTCGAGTCGGCGCACGGTGTCGGCGGTGGTTTCGGCCAGGGCCAGCAACTGTTGCAAGGGCATTTCCCGCCATTCTTCCAGGAGGGTCAGGACTTCAATCTGTCGCTTGGTTAGTTTGGGCTTTTCCCCCACGACGGGCAGCAGGCGCGCATACAGTTGCTTCTGCCAGCCTTCCTTTTCGCGGCGGACCGACTCGGGCAGGACGCTCTTGAGGGCGATTTCGACGGGACAACAATAATAGTCCGCAATCCACCGGGCCAAGGCGAGGACCTTGGGCGTGACGAGGCTTTGGGCGCCGACGACTTTGAGAATGGAGCGCAGGTTGGTGTGGGGCGACGACTCGGCCAGCGTGGTTACGCAACCCATGACCTGGCGCGGTCCAAAAGGCACTTTGACGCGACTGCCCACCTCGATCTGCCTCTCGAACTCGGTCGGAATGAGGTAATCGAATTCCTTCCCCAAGGCGATTTCCAGGGTCACGCGCGCAATCATCCCGGCCTACTTTAGCCAGTCGCCCGCGAATGTCGATAAATCCTGCTTGTCGATCGGCCGCTCAGTTTCTATCCTTCCCGAAAAGGCCCGTCCGTCCGCGATGTTTCCGCGAGGAAAGGCAGCGGCCGGGTCGGAAAACGATAAAACACCATCTGTTTATGAATACCATCACCGGTTTGAAAGTTGTCACCAAGAACCTCCAAGGCCTCGTGGAAGGCGCGTTGGCCGATAGTGGCGGGCTGTTGCGTCTGGCGCCGTGCTGGGTGCCGCGTTCGTTTCTGCATCCGGGACGCCGGCTTAAGCTGGCGCCCCAGGATCTTTACGCCTTCGGGCTGAATCGTGGCGGCATTGACGAGCGCTGGTTCGGCTCCACCACGCCGGCCGCCAACGAAAACCGCACCCCCGACGAAGGCTTGAGCTATGGGGTCGCCGGCAACCAGCGGTTCACCCTGAAGGACGCCATCGCGGCCGCGGGCGCCGAAATTGTGGGGAAACGGCTTTGGAAAAAATATCAACGCTGGCCGGTTTACTCGAAGTTCTTCGACAACATGGGGCCGATCCCGCACCACATGCACCAGGCCGCCAAGCAGGCCAAGCTCGTCGGCCTGGAAGGCAAGCCCGAATCCTACTATTTCCCGGCGCAACACAATTATGTGGGGAATAATTTCCCGTACACTTTCTTCGGGCTGGAACCCGGCACCACCAAAGCCCAGGTGCGTCGCTGTCTCGAGAACTGGAACCAAGGCGATAATGGCATCCTCGATCTTTCGCGGGCTTATCGCCTGAAACCCGGCTCCGGCTGGCTGGTCGGCCCCAGCATCCTGCACGCGCCCGGTTCGCTCTGCACCTACGAGCCGCAGTGGGGCTCGGATGTGTTCGGCATGTATCAGAACCTCGTGGAAGGCCGCGAAGTGCCCTGGTCGCTGCTCGTGAAAGACATGCCGAAGGCAAAACACCACGACCTGGACTTCATCACCAACCAGCTCGACTGGGAAGCCAACACCGACCCCACGTTCAAAGACAACCATTACCTCGAACCCGTGCCCGTCGCCGACACCCGCAGTGAAGGTTACGTGGACCGCTGGATTGTCTATGGCAAAATCAACGGCCAACAGGGCTTCACCGCGAAGGAGCTCACCGTCGATCCCGGCGCCACATGCACCATCAAGGACCAAGGCGCGTTCAGCATGATCGCCGTGCAGGGCCAGGGCCGCATGAACAAGCTGCCGCTCAACAGCCCGAACATGATCCGGTTCCATGAGCTGACCGAGGACGAAGTCTTCTGCACCGAGACCGCCGCCCAGGCCGGCGTGACCTACGAAAACACCTCGTCGGCCGAGCCGCTGGTCATGCTGCGTTACTTCGGTCCGGACGTGAACCCCGACGCGCCCGAACTCGGCGCGTATCGCAAGAATACGTTTTAACGAGGCGAAGCCACCGGCACTTTTCGTGCTACGAGCGGCTCGGCGGTTCGATCGGGTTCGGGGGGCAAACTGTCCCATGCCACTGGCTTTTCAACGTAGCCATCCCAGAGAGATGGGTGACAATAGCCCAGCGTTTCAACAACGCTGGGCTATTGTCAAAGGACCGAATAAACCCCGAGAGC
>JADGRT010000153.1 GCA_017880715.1 Verrucomicrobiia bacterium
CACCACAATTGACCGCCCCTGCGACCAGCCCGTCCGGAATCCCGGCTTTGCTGGATGGCGGAAAACCAAGCAACTTAAACCATTGCCTATGACTCAGTATTTTCGACACCTGATCGCCTCCGTCCTGGCCGGGGTAACTTTTAGTTTGGCCCCCGGCACCGCGAACCTCGCCGCCGCCGAAACCCGCTATGAACCCAAATGGGAATCGCTCGACAAACGCCCCACCCCGGAATGGTTCCTGGATGCCAAATTCGGCATCTTCATCCATTGGGGCCTCTATTCGGTGCCCGGCTGGGGCGTCAAAGGCGAATATGCCGAGTGGTATTGGAACCGGATGCATGACCAGAAGGCAGCCAATCCCTGGTGGCAATACCACCGGCGCGTTTATGGCGAGAAATTTGACTACGCGGATTTCGCCCCGCTGTTCCGCGCGGAGAATTTCGACCCGGACCAATGGGCCGACCTGTTCGCGCGCTCGGGCGCCAAATACATCGTGCCCACCTCCAAGCACCACGAAGGCTTTTGTCTGTGGCCGAGCGCCGAGGCAACCAAAACCTGGGGGCACCCGTGGAATGCCGTCGAAACGGGTCCCAAGCGCGACTTGATGCAGGACCTCTCGGTCGCCGTCCGCAAACGAGGCATCAAATTCGGTTTCTATTATTCGCTCTACGAGTGGTACAATCCGCTCTGGCTCGCCGACCGCAAACGGTATGTGGACGAGCACCTGTTCCCGCAATTCAAAGACGTGGTGACCCGTTACCAGCCCGCCATCATTTTTAGCGACGGTGAATGGGACCTGCCCTCGAAAGATTGGAAGAGCGAGGAGTTGCTGGCCTGGCTCTTCAACGAATCAGCCTGCAAGGACGAGGTCGTCGTTAATGATCGGTGGGGCAAGGATACCCGGCACAAACATGGCGGATATTACACCACCGAATACGCCGCCGGCCTCCAGGATGACTCGCATGCCTGGGAAGAAAGCCGCGGCATGGGCTTTTCCTACGGCTGGAACCGCATCGAAAACCTCAACGACTATAAAAGCGCCCGCGAACTCATCATGGTGCTGGTTGACCTGGTCAGTCGCGGCGGCAATCTCTTGCTCGATATCGGTCCCACGGGCGACGGGCGCATTCCGGTGATCATGCAACAACGACTCGTCGAGATCGGCGACTGGCTGAAAGTCAACGGCGAGGCCATCTATGGCACCCGCTTCGCCGGCCGTTCCTGCCAGTGGACCGAAGGCAAGCGCCCCGACCAAAAATTCGGCGAGTTCATGGTCAAATATAGTCTCATGGACCAAATCGGACAAAAACCCAAAGGCGATCTGGCCGTTAAACAAGCCTTCTTCACCAAGCAATCGGATGCCCTCTATGCGATCAGCTCCGGCTGGCCGGGCAAACAACTGGTCATCCGCAATATCAAAGTCCCCAAGGGCAGTGTCATCACCCTGCTGGGGGTGGAAGGTCCATTGAAGTACCAGGTGAAAGGCAGCGACGTGGTCATTGAAACGCCCGATTTGACCGGCGACCAACTACCTTGCCTCCACGCCTATACCTTCAAAATCCCGGGCGGTAAACTGTAAACAAAATCTAAAATCAGAAAGAGGACAGAATGAAGTATGGTCTGAATATCCGTCAGGGCGGCGCGCTGGACTTCGTGTCCCTGGGCGCCCTGGTGCACCGCTTGGACCCGGGGATCATCCCCTTCCGCAAGGCAACCGAGTGCCAGATTCATGTCAGCGGCGGCGAGTTTAACGTCGCGGCCAACTTGGCGGATTGTTTCTGCCTGCAAACCGGCGTCGCCTCGGCCATGGTAGATTATCCCATCGGCGATCTGATCGCCGAGCGGGTGCGGGCAATGGGTGTCAAACCCTTCTACAAGCGTTTCAAACACGACGGCGTCAATGGCCCCAACATGGCCGCCGTTTACAGCGATCGCGGCCAGGGCGTGCGCGCTCCCGTCGTCTTCTACAACCGCTGCAACGAGGCGGCCGCCCAATTGAAGCCGGGCGATTTCAACTGGCAAGAGATTTTTGCCGGCGGCGTGCGCTGGTTCCATAGCGGCGGCATCTTCGCCGCCCTCTCACCGACGACCGCCGAGGTCATCATCGAGGCCATGCAAGCGGCCAAAGCCGCCGGCGCCGTGGTCTCCTTCGACCTCAATTACCGGGCGAAGCTCTGGAATATTTCCGGCGGCCACGATCGCGCGGTGGCCATTCTGGACCGCATTGTGAAAAACGTGGACGTCCTCGTCGGCAACGAAGAGGACCTGCAACTAGGCCTGGGCATTCCGGGCCCGGAAGTCGCCGCCAAGTCCAAACTGGATCCCAGCGCCTTCATCGGCATGATCGACAAGGTCATCAAGAAACATCCCCAGGTCAAAATCGTCGCCACCACCCTGCGCGAAGTGCACGCGACCAACCGGCATGGTTGGGGCGCGGTGGCCTGGATTGACGGTCAAACCTACATGACCCCAACCTGCGAACTCGACGTGCTTGATCGCGTCGGTGGCGGTGACGGCTATGCGTCCGGATTCTTCTACGGCCTGCTCACCGGCGAATCGCCCGAGGAAGCGGTGAAGCTGGGCTGGGCACACGGCGCGCTGTTAACCACCTTCCCCGGCGACACCACCATGGCGACCGTGGACCAGGTAAAAGCTTTTGCGAAAGGCGGCTCCGCGCGCATCCAGCGCTAGCCGGCACTCAAGCAAGCTTCAGAAACGCCCAAGGGCCGAGTTCATCTCGGCCCTTGGCCGTAGAAGGATTAACGCAAAGGCGCGACGACGCCAGCAAAGGAGCGCGGATGCCCACATCCGCGTGTTTGAGTCGTTGCGCCTGACTTCGCGCGGATGAGACTCCGCGCTCCGGTCCAATACCCCGCAGGGTTCGACTGATCCCGTGGCGGCTTTGCGTGCGTTGCTGCTGCTTTGCGCTGGGATTTGCGTTTGCCTCCGGTTTTCACGGTTTCGTCCTCGTCCTCGTCCCTCGTCCCTCGTCCTCGAAAAATGAAACAGAAATCGAGGACGAGGACGAAGGACGACGACGAGGACGAGGCGAAAGGCACGCGCAATGGTTTTGACCGGCCGGGTTCGGCCGGGTAGTCTCGCCGCAATCTGAAAACCATGGGAAAGCCATGACACCGCGTGAACGCGTTTTAGCCGCCTTGAATCATGTCGAACCCGACCAGGTCCCGCTCGACCTTTCCGGGCACCGCTCTTCCGGCATCAACGCCATGACCTACGCCCGGCTGCGGGACTACCTGGGCCTGCCCCGCAAGCCCATCCGCGTTTACGATCCCATCCAACAACTGGCGATCGTGGATGCCGATGTCCTCGATCGGTTTGGCGTTGATACGGTTGAATTGGGCCGCGGCTTTGCCCTGGAGGATAAACACTGGGCCGACTGGGTTTTGCCCGACGGCACGCCGTGTCAATTGCCCGTCTGGGTCAAGCCCGAACGGGAATCTCACCGTTGGATACTTCGTTCGGCCAGCGGCCGGGTTATGGCGCAGATGCCCGAGGGCGTCCACTTTTTCGAACAGACCCATTATCCCTTCGCGGACCGGGATGACCTGGATCATCTTCCTGAGGCCATGGCGGAAGCCATGTGGTTTACGGTTGCCTCGCCACCCGGACCGCTGACGGCCGGAGCCGGCGGCCCTGAGATCCTCGCAGCGGGGGCTCGACAGTTGCGCGCGCAAACCGACCGGGCGATCATTGGACTCTTTGGAGGCAATCTGCTGGAGTCGGGACAAATCCTGTATCGCAACGATAATTTTCTCATGCTGCTGGCCAGCGATGCGCGGCAAGCCCATCGTTTCCTCGATCGGCTGGTCGAGTTGCACCTGGCCAAACTGGAGCGGTTCCTGGGCGCGGTGGGTTCGCATATTGACATCCTCCTGTTCGGCGACGACCTCGGATCGCAAAAGGGACCGCAAATCTCGCCGGCGATGTATCGCGAGTTTTTCAAGCCGCGACACCGATTGATGTGGCGGCGGGCAAAGGAACTGGCCAACGTCAAGATCATGCTCCATTGCTGCGGCGGCGTTCGAGAGCTCCTGCCGGATTTGATCGACGCCGGGCTGGACGCCATTAATCCGGTGCAAATCTCCTGTCGCGGCATGAACGCCCGGGAACTCAAAACGGAATTCGGCCGGCAACTCACCTTCTGGGGCGGTGGCTGCGACACCCAAAACATCCTGTTGAACGGCACTCCGGACCAAGTGCGTGAACACGTGCGGCAGCAAATCGAAATTCTGAGTCCAGGCGGAGGCTTTGTATTTCAGCAGGTCCATAATATCCTGGCCAACGTGCCGCCCGCTAATGTGGTGGCCATGCTGGAAACCGTCCAAAGCCTGCGACCGCGCCGGCCCTGAGGCGGCCGCCCGGCTTGATTCCCGACTTGGTAATGAATCACACCCCGCAAACCAGTTGTCACAGCAGCCCATCCTTAAGCTGATCGCTTAAGAAAACACCGCCCCTGATCGCGCCAGCCAATATTCTGCCTCCCTCTTAAACACGCCTGGAAACCAAGGTAAGGAGCGCGAATGCCCTCATCCGCGCGAAGCTATTCCTTTAGGGTCAACACGCGGCCCGCCCAAATCCTGGCGCTTCTGGCCGGGGCCTGCTCCCTCCTGGGCATGTTCGGTTATATCTACGGCACCATTGCTTTTCTCGGCCCCACGCTGGCTTTCGTCGCCATGTCTTTGCCTACGGCACTGGTGTCCAGTCTGCTCTGCGCCGGCCTCCTCTGCGCTCGAAACTTCGTGCTCATTGACTCACCCCTGCGCTCGGACTACTATCCTGTCCATGTCTCGATTGCCGTTCGAGTTGTTTTTAGCCCTGCGATACCTGCGACCGAAACGCACCTTCGTTTCGATCATCACGTTGATTTCCATCATCGGCGTCACCCTGGGCGTCGCCGTGTTGATCATCGTTATCAGCGTCATGAGCGGTTTCGACCGGCAACTCCGCGATAAAATTCTCGGATTCAATGCCCACCTGAGAATCACGCCGAGAAATTCGCTGATGACCAACTACGTTCACTTCATGGGAGTCGTGTCCTCGAATAAAATGGTCCGCGGCGTCGCGCCTTTCGTCATGGAGCAAATCTGGCTGGAAAGTCAACCGGACAGCGGTGATGTCCGCGGCGCCGCCCCCTGGGTTCGCGGTGTCGATCCCCGCTGGGAAAGCAACGTGAGTGTGCTGCCGAAAAGCGTGACGGAGGGGCGATTTGACCTTGCCGGCAACGGCATTTTAATCGGCTGCGTGCTGGCCCGTTCGCTGCGCGTCACGGTGGGCGACCACGTCGCCATCTATTCCCCGCCCCAACTCCAGCGCATGCGACAAAGCCGTCAGGCCAATAAAGACGAGGTTGACTTGGCGGGCGACTTCGAGGTGCGGGGCATCTTCGACGTGGGGTACAACGAGTACAACGCCTCGCTGGTGGTCCTCTCCCTTCCCAACGCCCAGGCGCTTTACGAATTAAACGACTCCGTGCACGGGCTGTTCCTGATGTTGCACGATGCCAATGCCGTCGAAACCGTGCGCGACCAGTTGCGATCGATTTTGGGGCCGGATTACGATATCACCACCTGGACCGATGAGAACTCGGTCATGCTCAATGCCTTGCTGGTCGAAAAAAACGTGATGTTTTATATCCTATTTTTCATCATGATCGTTGCCGCGTTTGGGATCGCCAGCGCGCTCATCACCTTCGTCGTGCAAAAAACCCGCGAAATCGGCATGCTCAAAGCCCTGGGCGCCACCAGCCGGCAGGTCATGCTGCTGTTTCTGAGTCAAAGCATCATTGTGGGGGTCCTGGGCGTCATCAGCGGGTTCGGTCTGGGCATGCTCGCTCTGGCCTACCGCAACGAATTCCTAAACTTCATGAACCGGATGACCGGCTTCGAGCTTTTCCCCGCGTCCATTTACAGTTTTTCCGAGCTGCCGGCCATGATCGTGCCCTCGGACATCGCGATCATCTGTGGCGGTTCGCTGTTGATTTGCCTCCTGGCCGGCGTCATTCCCGCCTGGAACGCCGGCCGTTTGAAGCCCGTGGAGGCCCTGCGCTATGAGTAATCCCGACACGGCCTCGTCACCTCCATTGCTCGACGCCCGAGGATTGCACCGAACCTACGTGCTGGGACATCGCTCGGTGGAAGTCCTTTGCGGCGTCGATCTGCAGGTCAATCTCGGCGATTTCATTGCGTTGCGCGGCGCCTCCGGCGCCGGCAAAAGTACTTTGCTGCACCTGCTGGGTGGCCTGGATGTCCCGAACGCCGGCGAAGTGTGGCTCCAAGGCCGGAATCTAGCTCATCTTTCCGAGGTCGAGCTGGCTGAAGTCCGCAACCGGCGAGTGGGATACATCTTCCAGGCCTACCATTTGCTGCCCGAACTGGACGCGCTGGAGAATGTCTGTCTGCCGGGGCGGATGAGCCGTCGTCCGATTGTCGAAGTGGAGCGCGAGGGCCGGGCCTTGCTGGATCGGGTCGGTTTGAGCCAGCGCCTGGAACACCGACCGTATGAACTCTCCGGCGGCGAACAACAACGGGTAGCCATCGCCCGCGCCTTGATCAATCATCCGCCGCTGATCCTGGCCGATGAGCCTACCGGGAATCTCGATTCCCATACCGGCGGCGAAATCCTGGATTTGCTTTGCGACCTGCGCAACGAACGACAGGCCACGCTGGTGATCGCCACGCATGACGCCCGTGTCGCGGCCCGCGCCCCGCGCATCCTCGAAATGGCCGACGGCCAACTGGTGGACGGGAGGGTTGAGCCTTAACGCAAAGTCGCAAAGCTGCCAAGCCGCAAAAGCAGAGTCAGATGGAGTTGATAAACTTAATTCTATCCCAACCTCCTGGTTATCGGTTCTCGAAAATTCGCGCTTGCACCGAAGGCCATGGACGCGTAGTTTCTGCATCCCACCGGGCACCCATAGCTCAATTGGATAGAGCGTCTGACTACGGATCAGAAGGTTATAGGTTCAACTCCTATTGGGTGCACCATTCAGCCGCAAGGAGTTAC
>JADGRT010000154.1 GCA_017880715.1 Verrucomicrobiia bacterium
GAATTTTACCGCTTTTTAATTCAGATAATTGCGGTTAGCGTATTCAGTCGGATACGGAACTTATTGCGTCATGGACACAAATTTACCGCCCTTGCGACCGGGCACCTTATACCTCGTAGCGACGCCGATCGGCAATCTCGAAGACATCACCTTGCGGGCCTTGCGCGTCTTGAAGGAATGCGATGTGGTGGCGGCGGAAGATACGCGGCACAGCGGCCAATTGCTGCGGCATTTCGGGATTGAGAAGTCGTTGCTGAGTTATTTTAGGTTCAACGAAGCCAAGCGAAGCGAAGAAATCATTCAAAGACTGCGGCGCGGCGAAAAAGTGGCCCTGGTAACGGATGCGGGGTCGCCGGGGATCAGCGATCCGGGTGAACGGGTCGTGAAGGCGGTCCTGGCGGCGGGATTACGGGTGGAATCCGTGCCGGGCCCCTGTGCGCTGGTGGCGGCGTTAACGGCCAGCGGTTTACCCACGGACGAATTTCATTTTATCGGTTTTCTGCCGCATAAATCCGGCCAGCGGCGCCGGTGTCTGGAGGCGGCGCGCGGTCTGCCTGGCACTTTGGTGTTATACGAATCTCCTTACCGGGTGGAGAAACTGTTGGGCGAGCTAGGCGAAGTCATGCCCGGTCGGCCGGTGGTTTTGGCCCGGGAACTGACCAAGAAATTCGAAGAATGCCTGCGGGGCACCCCCGCGGAGTTGCGGGCCGTCTTGCAGCAACGCGCGGTGAAGGGGGAGTTTGTGGTCCTGGTGGGAGCGGGTGCGGTTGGCGGCGACCCTGGCCAGCAGGGAAAAACCGGGGAAGCGGAGGGGGAGGAAGGCGGTCAGGAGGCGATCCCGGTCAGAATATCGTCCAAAAGAATTTAAATATTAGGCTTGTTAAAGCAGGCCTAAAATCTTAGTTTTCCGCCGTCTGAATGCAAAGGTTGAGCGATGCGGGAATTGTCAATGGAGCTTAAGCGGCGGTGACGATTTGAAACCTGTAACAGGAACGCACACTAACTCCTCGCAGCCGGGCAAAAGAAAACAACAGAAATAGTATGGTAACCAAATTATTTGTGGGTAATCTGAACCACAACACGACCGAAAACGATCTCGAGGACTGTTTCGCGCAAGCGGGGAGCGTTGCCTCGGTCAACATTATGATGGATCGCGCCACGGGCCGTTCCCGCGGCTTTGCCTTCGTGGAAATGGGCTCAGCCGAAGAAGCTCAAAAGGCGATTGACTCCTTTAATCAGAAGGATTTCCAGGGTCGCCCGCTCACGGTGAACATTGCTCGTCCTCGTGAAGAACGTCCTCCGGGTGGCGGTGGCGGCGGATACCACGGTGGCAGCGGTGGCGGCAGCAGCGACAGCGGCGGATACCGCGGTGGCCGGCACTAAAAAGATCGATTTTATTCAACCAGGGAACCGTCGCCCGTGCGACGGTTTCTTCGTTTCTAAACGAACTTGCCGGGATTCAGGATGCCGCGCGGGTCGAGCGCCTTCTTAAGCGTGTGATGCAGCGCGCGAACTTCGGGTGTCGTGGCCATGGGCCACCAGGGTTTGCGTGACAGTCCGATGCCGTGTTCACCGGTTATAACGCCGCCCCAGGAAAGGACCTTATGGAACAAGGCATCCAGCACTTGACGGCAACGGACATCGATGCCGGGGAGGGTTTTATCCACCATAACGTTGACGTGGATGTTGCCATCTCCGGCATGACCGAAGCAGGCGAAGGCAAAGCCGGATTTTTTCTGCAATTGTTCGGTGAATCGGAACAAATCCTCGAGGCGGCCGCGGGGCACGGCGATATCTTCGTTGAGCTTTTGCAGGCCGGTATCGCGCAAGGCGTAGGAAAACTCGCGCCGGAGCTGCCAGATTTTTTCACAATTCGCCGCGCCGTGTTCCCGACGAAGAAAGCGGGGTTGTTCCGTCCGAATGATTTTTTCCAGTTGCCGAAGTTCATAACGCACCGAGTGTTCCTGGCCGTCGAGTTCTACAATCAAATGGCCCTGACATCCGGCCAGGATGGCGCTGCCGGTGCGTTTCTGGGCTGCGGCCAGGGTGAAGGCGTCGGCGATTTCAACGGCGCAAGGCAGGAAACCAGCGGCAAAAATGGCGCGAATGGCGCGCGCGGCGGCGGCCATGGATGAGAACCCGACGGACACACAAGACCGGAAAGGCGGCAGCGGGATCAATTTCAGATTGGCCTCGGTGATCACGCCCAGCAGGCCTTCGGAGCCGACAAAGATCCGCGCCAGGTCGAACCCGGTTTTATTTTTGTGGGTGCGGCTGCCCAGACGCACCAGGGTGCCGTCGGCGAGGACGACCTCCAGTCCCAGCACATAATCGCGGGTGACGCCGTATTTCAGACAGCGCGGGCCGCCGGCGTTGGTGGCGATGTTGCCGCCGATGAAGCAATCGGCGCGGCTGGCCGGATCGGGCGGATAAAACAGTCCGGCTTTTTCGACCGCTTCCTGGAGTTTGGCGGTAATGACACCGGGTTGAACAACCGCCACAAAGTCTTGCGCATTGATTTCCTTGATGCGATTCATCCGGGCCAGCGACAGGACCAGGCCGCCCTGCACCGGCACGCAGCCTCCGGCATAGCCGCAACCGGCTCCGCGGGGGGTCACGGGAATCCGATGCTCGTAAGCGAAACGCAGAATGGCGGCGACCGACTGACTGGAGCGGGGCCGGGCGACAGCGTCAGGCCGGCGCGCGGCCATCCATTTGTCACCGGCATGGTCCTGGCAGGTTTGAGCATCGCGTTTCAGTTCGCCGGGGCGCAGTTGCTTTTGAAGTTGGGCCAGTTGAGAAGACCAATGTGATTTCATAAAACGAGCCGGTGGGTGACGATTCGAGGCGGGCGGGCAGTCCGTCGTTTATATCCCGGGATGGGTTGACCCTTGGCGTGGGCTTAAGCTGCGGGTTCATCGCGGGTGGCGATGAGGGCGCGCGCGTCCTGGGCCATTTCCTCCGGCACCTGGACGGCGATGCCGCCGACGGCTTGGGCATAACCGTCCATGCTGAGCGCGGATAATTCGTGGGCCACATAGACGGGGAAATCCGCCGCATCGAGCCGGGAGCGAATCAACTGCGCTTCGGCCGGGCTGAACGACTGGAATACGGTCACCATTGCCATAAAGGGAAAGTGCTTCAGTTCGCCGCAGAATGCAAGTTCACGCTGTTTTCTTTCATAATATCCGCAAAAACAATAACCCCGGCGCCGGTTTGCAGCAGGCTGATCACCTGCACTTTGACGGACTGGCCGATGCGCGGCTGTCCCTGGTTGACGACGACCATGGTGCCATCGTTGAGATAGCCGATGCCCTGGCCCTTGTCCTTGCCTTCCCGGATGAGGCGCAGCGACAGGATCTCACCGGGGATAATCACCGGTTTCAAGGCCTGGGAAAGCTCGTTCAAATTGACGTAAGGAACAGACTGCAACTCGGCGATCTTGCCGAGGTTGTAGTCATTGGTGAACAGTTTGGCGCCGAGCGCCTTGGCCAGTCGCACCAGTTTGGTGTCCATTTGGGTTTCTTCCGGGAAATCGCCATCGTGGATTTTGACTTCATTGCGTTTGTTGCGTTGGAGCCGGCTGAGCATCTCGAGTCCACGGCGGCCGCGCTCGCGACGCAGCGGGACGTCGGAATCGGCGATATGCTGGAGTTCTTGGAGGACGAAACGGGGCACGACAATGATGCCTGCGAGGTAATTGGCTTCGATGAGATCGGCGATCCGGCCGTCGATGATGACGCTGGTGTCGAGCAGCAGGAGGTTGTCCGGTTCGTTTTGCTTGGCGAATCGAACAAAGGGGATGATCAGCGTAAAATCCTCCTTATTGCTGCGCATGGCCAGCACCATGCCGATGTAACCGAAGCTGAGAAACAGGCAAAGCCGGACGAGCCAGAGCAAACCGGCGTCGTTCACAAAAATGAACAACTGGGAGCGGTCCAGCATCCAGGCCACGAGCGATCCGAGCATGAGGCCAAACGTCGCGGCCGAAAAGGCGCGCAGGGAGAAACCCTTGAGCATTTCGTCGATGGCGATCAGCAGGCCGCCCATGCCGAAGCCGATCATGACGCCAAAGGTGCTGTTCTCAACCAGGTCGGTGCGCACCTGGCTGATGGCATAGCCGCCCAGAATGCAGAGCGACAGAAACAAAATGCGGATGACCCAAAGTGTCATAGGTTAGCGACGGGGATCTTTACCCGGGTATAAAAAAACGGCGGTGTTGGTTCTCACCGGCTTAGGTTTATAGAATAGGCCGAACTTATTCAAGTTACTACTGAGCAAAGTGAGCTGATTGACCAATTGCTTGAATTCACCATCCAAAGGCTCGTTTTTCAGCAGGCTGCCGGCCAATCCCCTGCCCGCCTGCAGATCCTTGAAAAGCCCATCGACCTGACTGCTGGCGGATTCCGTGTGCGCAATGAGGGACGTGATATTGGATCGGTTGTTGGCCAGCAGCGTCTGCACTTCCGCTCCCGATTGATTCAGGCGTTCGGAAAACTGCGCCAGGTTGGTGACGGTGACGACGATGCCGGCCCGGTTGGAACGGATCAATTCATCCAGGTCAGTCAGGGTCAGTTTGGCCTGCGTAGAAACGGCCTGCAGATTGTCCAGGGTGTGCTGCGCGTTCGTCAGGGTGTTTTCCGACAACAGCAGCCGGTCCACACGTTCCACGGTGGCATTGATGGTTTGGACCGTGCCATCGAGTCGGTGGATAAGGCCGATGGCGGAGCGGGCTGCTTCCTGCAGGTTAAAAGGCTCCTGGCAGGTTATCTCCTCGCCATCCTTCAGCAGGGATCCCTGGTTTTCCTGGGGATCGATGGAGACGAACTGGTCGCCTAGAAAACCTGACTGCTCAATCAGGATGCGCGCATCGCGATGGATCCCATAGCGTTTGAAAATGCGCACGCGAATCATGACGGATTTGCCATCCGGGCTTAGATCGGTGCTCAGCACCTGGCCGACCACGATGCCGGCCATGAGCACCGAGGACTGGGGTTTAAGTCCGCCCACATTGAAGGCTTTCAATTTCAGTTCGTAGGTGGGTTTGAAGCCGGTCCAACTCTTGGAAAACTGCACCATCAGAATTCCCAACAAGGTCAAACCCAACAACACAAACAAGCCCACCTTCCATTCTTGACGCGCGCTGCTCATATTAAAATAAAGCTTCCTTGGGATCCGACACGCCCTGCACGAAACGTTGCACGACCGGATCGTTCGAGTTGAAAATCTCGTCGGGGGTTCCATTGGCGTAAATCCGGCCCTCATGGAGCATTAGAATCCGCCGGCCAATGCGCCGGGCGGTGCGCATGTCGTGCGTAACGGCGATGCTGGTGACCTTGAGCTGCTCCGAGACCCGCAAAATGAGCCGGTCGATACTGTCCGCCACCACGGGATCCAGACCGGTGGTTGGCTCGTCGTAAAGCAGGATTTGCGGCTGGTAAACGATGGACCGGGCCAGCCCGACGCGCTTGCGCATGCCGCCGGACAGCTCGGCCGGTTTCTTGTCCTCCGTGCCACTGAGGTCAACCATCGCGAGCGCTTCGGCCACGCGCTGGCCAATTTCGGCGGGTTTGAATAGGCCTTCACGTTGCAGTAAAAAGCCGACGTTTTCCGCCACCGTCATCGAATCGAACAGCGCCGACCCCTGAAAAACCATCCCGAATTTGCGACGCACCTGGAGCAACTTCCGTTCGTCCATGGCAGCCAAATCTTCGCCATCAACCCGCACCACGCCCGAATCCGGTAACAGCAACCCGATCAGATGCTTTAGGAGAACGCTCTTCCCCCCGCCGCTGCGGCCGATAATGACCGCGGATTCTCCGGTATCGATGCGGAGATCGACGCCATCCAGCACCGGATTCCGGTCAAAACTTTTGTGCAGGTTGACAGCTTCGATCATAACATTTGCACCAGTCGCGTCAGGAAGAGCGTCAGAAAAAAGTTGGTCATTAGGATGCTGATCGAGGCATAAACCACCGCTTCGGTGGTGGCATGGCCCACCCCTTCCGCGCCCATCCCGCAATTGAGGCCTTTGAAGCAGCCGATAAGGGCGATGATCGATCCGAACACCAGGCTCTTGGCGATGCCCATGCCCAACTCGCTCAACTGTGTGTAGCGTAGCATGTTCGCCCAGGCATACGTGGGATCAAGCCCCAGCAAACCAATGCCCACAATATAACCCGAGCCAATGCCTACGGCAATGGCTTCGCTCGTCAGCAGCGGCATGGCGACAATCGTGGCCAGCAATCGCGGGATGACCAGGTAATCGATCGGGTGGGTCGACAGCGTGCGCAAGGCGTCGATTTGTTCGGTCACCTTCATGGTGCCCAGTTCGGCGGCCATGGATGCGCCCACCCGTCCGGCCACCATGAGAGCGGTGAGCACGGGTCCCAGTTCGCTGCACATCGACACGGCAACCACGGCCAGCGAGGCGGAGTCCATCTTCACCTTGTGAAACTGGTAATACGTTTGCGCGCACAACACCATGCCCGTAAAGGCGCCCGTGATGAGCACCACCGACTGCGATTTCACGCCGATGAAGTGCAATTGGTAGATGAAATCGCGCCAGGAGAGGCGTCCCTTGCGGAGCGAACGCCAGACCTCCCGGCAGAGCAGGGCCAGTTGGCCCAAACCCAGCAGCGATTCATTGGCCCGTTCCACACAACGCCAGGACATGACGCGACGAACGTATCAGACCGCCGGCGGCTAGACCAGCACAACCGGAAGGGTTTCGGGGAGCCAACTCGATCGATCCATCGCCGAACCGATGCAGATAATCCGCAGCCAAGCGGAGGGGCGAGCCCCGGGAGCCCCATAATTCCAGTTTTTCGGAGGGGCGAGCTCCGGGAGCCCCATAATAAAGGGGCGTCGTGTAACTCCGCCCTCCGAAATGGCATCGGGTGGCCAGTCAATCCCGGAATCTCCTCGGTAACATCGAGTAGAGCGGAGGCGCGACATGTTTAGACCAATGACTTCCGATGTAGCCGCCCTTTCGGGCATCGTGGCAAACGGTCACCGGG
>JADGRT010000155.1 GCA_017880715.1 Verrucomicrobiia bacterium
AGAACTGCTGGCGCAACCCAGTCCTCAGTTGCAGTTCGGACCGAGGTTGGCTAGTTTGCAGGGGTATATGACATTGACTGAACAAATTTTGGCCCGTGCGTCCGGCCAGGCGCGGGTGCAGCCGGGCGACAATGTGTGGGTGTCGGCCGATATCCTGATGACCCATGACGTGTGCGGTCCGGGCACCATCGGCGTGTTTAAACGCGAGTTTGGACCAGCGGCTAAGGTGTGGGATGCGCGCAAGGTTGTCATCATGCCCGACCACTATATTTTTACCGTGGATTCCAAGTCCAATCGCAACGTGGACATCCTGCGCGACTTTGCCCGGGAACAGGGTCTGGTTTATTTCTACGATGTCATCGACGATCCCAACGGCAAGTGGACCTATGATGCGTCTCAGGGGCCGCTCAAGCAGCAATTCGGTTCGCATTATGCCGGCGTCTGCCATTCGGCGCTGCCCCAAAAGGGCCATACGCGTCCCGGCGAGGTGTTGTTCGGGACCGATTCGCATACCTGCACGGCGGGCGCCTTCAACCAGTTCGCCACCGGCATTGGCAATACCGACGCTGGGTTCGTTATGGGCACGGGCAAACTGCTCTTGAAAGTCCCTGAAACCATGCACTTCCGTCTCGAGGGCGCGTTGCCAAAAGGAGTCATGGCCAAGGACATTATTTTGCACGTGATTGGCGAAATTGGTTTCGACGGGGCGACCTACCGGGCCATGCAGTTCGATGGCTCCGGAGTCGCCAGCCTGTCGATGGACGACCGGATGACGGTAGCCAACATGGCGATCGAGGCGGGTGGCAAGAATGGCATTTTCGAGTTCGACGCCCAAACCCAAGCCTTTGTCGATTACCGATGTCAGCTCAATGGCACCCAATCCACCTACGAACCCGTGGCACGGCAGCGCCATGAGAAGTTTGTCCGCGAACGGGTCGTGGATCTGTTGAAACTCGAACCCACGGTTGCCTGCCACCCCGATCCCGGTCAGCGCAAACTGGCCCGAGAACTGACTCATATCAAGTTGGATCGGGCTTATGTCGGCTCCTGCACGGGCGGCAAGACCACGGACTTCCTGGCATTTGCCAGAGTGGTCCAAGGCAAACACGTGAGCATCGACACCTTTGGCGTGCCCGCCACACCGGAAGTCATGCGCGACCTCAAGACCAGCCGGTGGGGGGATAAAACCGTTTGGGAGATTTTACAAGCGGCGGGAGTTCAAATGACCGAAAACGCCGGTTGCGCCGCCTGTTTGGGCGGGCCGGTGGATACGTTCGGGCGCATGAACCAACCGCTCAAATGTATCAGCGCCACGAACCGGAATTTCCCCGGCCGCATGGGTCACAAGGAATCACAGGTGTTTCTGGCCTCGCCCGCCACCGTGGCCGCCAGCGCATTAACCGGTCATATCACCGATCCGCGGGAGTATGTGAGCTAACCGGCTCCTTTTCCATTTACGATCCGCCCTTTTTTAGGTTAGGCTTTTCGGGACATGGATCGCGAGCGATTGGATAAGTGGTGCGAGTGGGGAATTATTGGATTGGTTTTGGCCATTCTGGTTTACGGCCCGCTGGCCATAGGGGCCGTGCGCCCTCTGGATTTCCTGGTTATTCAAGCCCTGACCGTGCTGGCTTTGGCGCTTTGGTTGTTCCGCATCTGGCTGGTGCCGAGCCATCGGCTTTTTTGGCCGCCCATCTGCTGGGCAGTGGTTGCCTTTGTGGTTTTTGCGGGGGTCCGATATTGGCAGTCGGACATCGAGTACATTGCCCGTCAGGAACTGCTGCGCATCCTGGTCTATGCTGCTCTTTTCTTCATCATTATCAACAACTTGCACCATATGGAACCAACGAATATTATCGTCTTCACGCTGGTATTCCTGGGCGTGGCCATCGCGATTTATGCCATCTACCAATTCGCGACCAACTCGGTGACCATCTGGCATTACCCCAAGCCGGAGCAATACGCCAAGCGTGCCAGCGGCACCTACATTTGTCCGAATCATCTGGCGGGATTCCTGGAACTGGTCCTGCCGCTGGGATTGGCTTATACAATTTCGGGGCGATTTAAGCCGGTAACCAAAATTCTTTTGGGTTATGCTTCGCTGGTCATTTTGGCGGGGATTGGCGTTTCCATCTCGCGCGGAGGCTGGATTGCGACGTTCCTTTCGCTGCTGGTGTTTTTCTGGGTGTTGCTGCGACACCCGAGTTCCCGGCTGCCGGCCCTCCTGATGTTGATTGTCATGCTGGCCGGCGCCACGGTCTTTGTGTGGAATGCCCGACAGACGCACAAACGGTTTCAAGAACTGTTCGTCGCGGGCGGGATGGAGAATGTTCGTTTTCTTCTCTGGCGGCCCGCTTATGTGATGTGGCAGGATCACTTCTGGTGGGGTGTGGGTCCGGGCCACTTCGATTATCGGTTTCCCGCCTACCGGCCCGCGGATGTGCAACTGCGGCCGGAGTTGGTCCATAACGATTACTTAAACGCCCTGGCCGATTGGGGAGTGGTGGGGACCGCCGTAGTGGCCGTGCCTTGGCTGTTGCTGTTTTGGGGCCTGGGCAGGACCTGGAAATATGTCCAGCGTAACGGGAGCAATCTATCGTCCCCCAAAAGCAACCGCTGGGCTTTCCTGCTGGGAGGCGGAGTGGCGTTGCTGGCGATCCTGCTGCATTCGTTCGTGGATTTCAATATGCACATTCCAGCCAATGCCATCGTGGTCGTCACCCTGATTGCCTTGCTGACCAGCCAGTTGCGTTTTGCCACCGATGATTACTGGGTGCGGCTGCGCTGGTGGTTGCGCGGGCTGGTGACACTGGCTGGCCTGGCGGTTCTGGCCTATCTGGGATGGCAGGATGCGCGCCGGTGGTCGGAGTACGGTTGGTTGCAGCAAGTCAAGGCCACCCGAGATTACACCAACGAAAGGGTGGAACTCCTGCGAAAAGCCCAGGCGGCCGAACCGATGAATCCCGACACGGTTTACAACCTGGGCGAAAACTTGCGGGGACTGAGCTGGCTAGGGAATGCCGGCTACGAAGATCTGGCGCGGCAGGCCATGAACTGGTTTGAGTTGGGCATGCGTTTGAATCCGTACGACACCTACAATCCCATGCGCTATGGCATGTGCCTGCACTGGATGGGGCGGCATGCCGAGGCCGAACCCTTTTTTGAGAAGGCCTTGAAGCTGGATCCGAACAACTATTATGTAGTGGCCCACGAAGGCTGGCATCGGGTTCAACTGGGGGATTATGCGGGGGCCAGGCTCTGGTTTGAAAAGTCCTTGAAGCTCAAGTCGGTAAACAATCTCATCGCCCAGTCCTACCTGGGAATTGTGACCCGAAAAATATCCGAACAAAAATGAATTATGCGGTTGACATCCGCCGCAGATTTTCTACTCTGTTACCGATTTATCGACAACGGTTTTTAATTAATTTGGAGAAACATATGAAATACATTGGAAGCACTTTCACCAAATTGACGGCGTTTAGCGTCGCTCTGGCAGCCACGCTCGCCGTCTCTGTTCAAGCCCAACCGCAACAAGGAACCGCAACCGTGCGGGCCATCAAGGGTTCCGCTGAATATCTTGAAGGCGGCGCATGGCAGAAGCTCGCGGTGGGTAAGGTCCTTACGCCGGGCACCACGATCAGGACCCTTTCCGAATCCCAGGTCGATCTGTACCTTAAGGACAACGGACCGGTTATCCATGTGACGGCCGACACCCTGCTGGGACTCGACAAGCTCGTGTTCGAGAACACCGGCGCCGACACGGTGATTGAAACCCGTTTGGACCTCAAGAATGGCCGTATTCAGGGCACTGTGAAGAAAACGGCGGCAACCTCGGTTTACGAAGTCAAGATTCCCACCGGCATTGTGGGCATTCGCGGCACCGACTACGACATCAGCACCGCCGGACGAGTCTATGTTACCGACGGCAGCGTGCTGGTGCATTACACCGATACCACCACTGGAACAACCACCGGAACAACCACCGATTACACGGTTAACGCGGGTCAGGTTTTTGTCGCGGGCAGGGGTGTGCTGGAAATCAAGGACTTTGATCCAACATATACTTCGCCGACCTTCCTCGGTGGCGAGGTGACCATCGCCTGGGAATTTTACAATCAGACGGCTAGAAACGTGTTACTTAATGGCAATACCGTGCCTCCCTACGTGCCTGCTGGAAGCGTTGGCGGCCCTATCATCGGCCCTGGCAATAATGTCCCGCTCGTGCCGAACCCAGGGGAGGTTATCGTGCCGATCGAGCCGCCTTATTTTCCGCCGGTGACGGAGCATGGCGCGAACTATTAGGAACCGTTGTTGTCAATTAGCCCGGAGCGACCTTGCGTTGCTCCGGGTTTTTTGTTTTTATCGTTGCTTGACCTGGCGCGGCTCGGCCGCAACCGGAACGGAGTGAGAAGCACTCCAAAGCATGGTAAAATTGATCACCATCAAACGCGTTCCCGCATTAATCGCCTCCGGAGTGATCCTGCTTGTTTGTTTATTGCAGCTCCTTCCGCACCTTTGGCCAAAATTCGACATCTTTGACCGGCTCGAATGGATGTCCTACGACGTCCGAATGCGCCTGGCAACCAGATTCGCGCCGCCTGTCGCCGCCACCAATCTCGCCGCGGTTTTTATCAGTGACGACAGCATAGCGATGGTGGGCGACGGAACCCTCGGTTTCCAATATGGTCTCTACTGGCCGCGCCATCTTTACGGCCGCATAGTGCGCGAGCTGACCGTTCAGGGCGCGAAATTCGTGGGATTCGACATCATATTTGGCGAATTGCGGCCCGACCACCGCCTCGTGGTGATCAATGGTGCAACCTTAGAACCGGATCAGTTTTTTGCTCAACAAATTCGGCGGGCAGGAAACGTCGCCTTGGCGGCAGCCCGAGACGTGGTGCCGGTGGAGTTATTCCGCACCAATGCCATGAGCGTGGGGGACATTACCGCTGAGCTTGACAGCGATGGTATTTTGCGTCGGACCAAGCCCTTCGTGGATTATCGCATCTGGCACCCGCTCATCTTGCGCGTCCTTCGGCTCCACAAAATGAAGCTCGAAAGCGTGCAGATCGATCCAACCGGCCTGAGGTTGGTGGGCAAATCCGCTTCCGAAAGCCCATTGCGGATCGAGCTAGATTCGGAAGGCTGCTTTGACTGCAAGTTCGTGACGGAAAACAAAAACCTCCTCGATGAGGAATATGTCGAGCTGGGACCGCGCCGAGCAAGGGCCTTTATCGACCAGCGCGGCTGGGCCATGGGCCTCATCATGGCAGCGCGCGAGCTGAACCTAGATTTGGATCGTGCCAGCGTCGAGCCGCAGAACCATCGTATCCGTCTGCCAGGCCCCAATGGCCTCGAGCGTGTGATCCCGGTCGATGGCGAAGGCCGGTTTTACATCGATTGGTGCCTGTCACCCTGGGACAAACGACTGACTACGGACAGCTTTGAGCATGTGTTGGCGTTGGATTTGGTGCGGGAAGGGGGCGACACGGATGAGATACCGCGGCTTTTTCAAAACAAACTGGTCGTCGTCGGCTCGCTGGCCACCGGCAACGATCTGACCGACCTGGTCGCTACGCCGCTGGAAAAAAAGACGTATGGAGTAAGCCAGCATTGGAACGTCGCCAACACGATCATCACCGGCCGTTTCATTCGACCCTATTCGCACCCCCTCGAATTGTGCCTGATCGTGCTGCTGGGGGCGACGTCGGCCCTTTTGACCTGGAACCTTCGCGTGTTATCGGCTTCCTTCTGGGTTGGCACGCTGGTTGTGGTTTACCTGGGCCTGGCGGCTTTTCTTTTCGCCCAATACCGCGTTTGCATTCCGCTGGTTCTCCCCATGCTGGGCGCCCTGCTGACCACGCACGTCTGCCTGATGACGTACCAGGTTTTTTTTGAGCAAAAGGAACGCCGCCGCGTGAAATCCGTATTCGCCAAGCTGGTTTCGCCGAACGTGGTGAACGAACTGCTCAAGTCCAAGCAACTGTCCTTCGGCGGCGCGCGCTGCGAAGTGAGCGTTTATTTTGCCGATGTGCGCGGGTTCACGGAGCTGACCGACAGGAGTCACGCCCGTGCCGAGGCCTATGTGCGCGAGCACCAGCTCACCGGCGCCTCCGCCAAGGCCTACTACGATCAACAAGCCCAGGATGTGCTGCAAACGGTCAATCTCTACCTGGGCGCCATCGCCGATATGGTCAAAAAGCACAACGGCACGCTGGACAAGTATATTGGCGATTGCGTGATGGCTTTCTGGGGCGCCCCGACGCCCAGCCAGCAACATGCCTTGTTCTGTGTCCGTGCCGCCATCGATGCTCAACGGGCCACTGCCGACCTTAATCGGCAGCGCTTCGCCGAAAACGAAAGGCGGGAAGCCGAGAACGCCGCGCGCGCCGACCAGGGCCAGCCGCCGCTCCAACTCCTGCCGTTGCTGTCGCTGGGCACCGGCATCAACACCGGCATTGTCACCGTCGGTCTCATGGGATCCGACGCGCACATCTTGAACTATACCGTTTTCGGGCGGGAGGTGAATCTGGCCAGCCGTCTCGAGGGCGTCTCGGGCCGCGGCCGCATCATCATCGGCGAAGCGACCTACGCCGAACTCCTGCGCGATGATCCGACTCTGGCCGCCATATGCGTGTCCCAGCCGCCGGTCACGGTCAAAGGCATTCATGAGGCCGTTAAGATTTACGAAGTGCCATGGAAACTCGCCGAGCCGACGACTGTCCCCGTACCCGCCCCGGTGTCCCCGTCCCCTTCGTCAACCCACACGGCGTAAGGGAGGCCCGGAATTCCCGCTCCGATGGAATGCGCATGGGCTCGTGCCGTCCACGCACCCTACAAAACTTTGTCGCAGGTGCGACAAAGTTTTGTAAGCCTATAAAACAGGATGTGGACGAAGGCGGATCACGAACGCCCTTCCCTGGACGTCAGCCTTGACGAGCGCTATGCTGTTGGCATGCGACCTGTGGACTTGGAACCGATCGGCGAGGAACTGGCCATCAAATGGGATGA
>JADGRT010000156.1 GCA_017880715.1 Verrucomicrobiia bacterium
GTTCAGGTTTTGGTTGTGGTCCTTTTTGCCATTGCCTCGCAGATGCGCGGAGTATCCCTCTCTCCCGAAGCGATGGCCACGGATGGACTGGTTCTGGCGTTGGCCACCTGCGGCTCGGCTCCGGTAGCCGTCCTGATGTCCCTGTTGTTTGTGCATATCCGGCGCGGTTGCACCATCCAGGACTACCTCGGCTTAAGCTGGCCGGAACCTCGATTATTCCGATACAGTTGCCTCGCCATCCTGGTGCTCATCTTGATGTCAGACGGGCTGACGGCGCTGTTGGGACGCCCGATTGTGCCGGAGTTCATGACCCAGATCTATAACACGGCCCGCTTCGCGCCAATGCTCTGGATGGCGTTGATCGTAGCGGCTCCGCTGTCCGAGGAATTCCTGTTTCGCGGCTTCCTTTACCAAGGGCTCTCGCAATCACCGATCGGTCCGCCGGGTGCGATCGTGACCGCTTCGCTCGTCTGGGCGGCGATCCACACCCAGTACGACCTTTATGGCATGCTCAGCATTTTTGTCAGCGGACTGCTTCTGGGCTTTGCGCGTTGGAAAACGGGCTCGTTGTATCCTCCCATTGTGATGCACGCCCTGATGAACGTCATTGCCACAGTGGAGGTCATCGGCCAGTCCTATTACCTGCGTTGAATCACTTCAACAACGCCTCGGTAGCTTCCACCAGCTTGGCCGCGGTCTGGCCGTATTTCTCGTAAAGCTGGTCGGCCAGGTAGGCTGATTGACCGAACTCGCCGGGGATGCCCAGCGATTTCATCCGGAAGCCGATCCCCGCCTGGCCCAGCGCATGCGCTACCAGAGAGCCCATGCCACCTATGAGCTGGTGATCCTCGATGGTAATCACCCGGCCACCCGTGGCTTGCACCGCGGCGCCGATGGTCGCCAGGTCCACCTGGTTGATGAACGGATTGCTGATGACATTGGCGCTGAGCCCCTTTTCCTTGAGCAGGCGTCCGGCCGCAACCGCCTTGCCCAGCAGCGGACCGCAGGCAATAATCGTCACATCCTGACCCTGGCTGAGCAGTTGGGCCTTGCCCCATTCGTATTTCGCACCTTCCACCCAATAAACGGGATAACCTTCCCGACCGACGAAGAAAACGACCGACTCGCCGTTCTCGCCGCGCTGGCGAGCTTCGGCCAGGCGCTGCACCGCCTGGAACATGAGTGACTCGGCTTCGTTCGCGCACGACGGGGCGATCACCACTGTGTGCGGAATGGCGCTGGTGGCGGCAAAATAGGTCGTGGCCTGGTGTGACGCGCCATCCGCCGCATCCTGTAATCCGACGTGTGAAAAGATCGCAATCACGGGCGCCTGAGACAACGCCGCCATCGTCAGCGGCAAGTTGCCCTTGGTAACACCAAACTGGCCGAACGTATCCACCACCGGAATGTATCCGGCTTTGGCAAACCCGGCGGCGGCGCTGACCATGTTAGCCTCTGCAATACCGACATCGACAAACCGGTCGGGGAAACTCTTTTGGAACGTGCTCATGCCCGTGGAACCCGGCACGTCCGAAGTAATGGAATACACCGGGTAACCAGCCTGAGCGGCCTTGATCGCGCCTTGAGCTAGTCCCGATTGAATTTTGTCCTTCTTCACCGCCGGTGCCGGAGCGGGAGTTGCGGCAACCGCGGCCGCTTTCGCTTGCTTGGCTGCCTCCTTCTGCTCCCAATCGGCACGCAAAGCCTGCGCCCAGGCGGCCAATTCCCGGGGCGGTTTGCCCTTATAGATTTCGCTGACGAACTCGACGATTTTTTCGCCGTTGTGCAACGGGAATCCGTGGCCGCCCGAAGCGCTCTGTTCGGTCGCCTTGACACTGTAGCCCTTGATGGTCTTGACCAGCAAGCAAACCGGCTGATTCGGATTAGTCTTGGCGGCAGCGGCGCCCTTTTCGACGGCCAGATAGACCGAGCGGAGATTGTGGCCCTTGGCCACGCGAATCACCTTCCAGCCCAATTTCTCCATCGCGGCGAAGGACGGGGCCATGCTGAACGAATCGACGCTGATGCGGCCCGAGAGCTTGGTGTCATTGTCCGAGATCACCAGCAAGAAGGGGTTTACGCGACCTTTCGCGGCCAGACCCGGAATCGCTGCAAACGCCTCCTTCGCTTCGCCTTCCATGGAAGCGCCATCGGACACCACGCAAATCGTAGTGCGATCGCGCCCGGCCACCTTGTCCGCCATGGCCATGCCCTGGGCCTGAGGCAACGCGGAACCCAGCGGACCATTGCTCAATAGCACCCCTTGGGGATTGAGATGCGATTCGCCATGGCCGGTCAACTTGCTCTGAATACTGCGAAACCCTTTGAGGTCTTCGAAGGTCATGCCGTCGAAAGCGTAGTTGGCGCGGAGCGCGTAAATACCGTTCTCGGCATGACCGGCGTCGTTCACGAAATTGTAGGCGTCAAACCATGGGCGGCTGGTTTCCGAAAACATAAGGCCATGGACGGCGGCCATGATTTCGGCAAAGGCGGCCGGACCGCCCCAGTGACAGGCCGCACCTCCGTTGACCGCATGCACGTCCATTAAGGCCACCAGCGCGCGGGTGGTGCGAGGATCGCCAAGCACGACCTTCTGCCCTTGGGAATTGGTAACCGAAACCCGATATCGCGGCGGCTGGGCGGGCGTGCCCGCCAGCTTGGAGGTCAAAGCCAAGGGGGTCAAAGCCGGCGCTTCGACCGCTTTCACTATAGATTTATCTTCACCCATACGATCGCCAATGTTTTCGTTTTAATTAAAACGTAGTTTGTAACGGCCAAGGGCGGGATGCGCAAGAAAACTCGTTGGAAGATAAGCGCGCTGTGCGGGTGCGTGCCCAGGGAGACGTCCAAGGACGAGCGGATTCTCAGAGCCTGTTTGAAAAGTAGGAGTCCCAATCAAAACCGGTGCCCCGTTTGGGCACTATTTGGCGGACGCTGATCTCGTGCCCGCGCTTTGC
Source organism: Verrucomicrobiia bacterium (assembly GCA_017880715.1). Classification (GTDB taxonomy): domain Bacteria; phylum Verrucomicrobiota; class Verrucomicrobiia; order Limisphaerales; family UBA1319; genus JADGRT01. The sequence goes on from JADGRT010000156.1 coordinate 2,958, forward strand.
CTTCAAGTCCCATTCCACCTCGAAGCAAGCCAGGATGCTTCCGGCAAACTTGTCGCGTGGTTGCCACTCAGGCGCCTTAGATTCGACTTTTTTCCCCGGACGAGCTTGTTGCAGTCCTCCAACGAAGCTGATAAAACAGAGTCGATGACAACACTGGCCGCGTGGACCCTGATACAGGATGGGGCGCCCATCAACCTGAGCGACACCCTGATCAGGCTGGGCTTGATCCTGGCGATTTACCTGGTCTTTACCCTGACCCAACGGTTCCTGATCCGCAGCCAACTGGTCCAGAGCGTCGGACTGCAATTGAATCTGCTGGTGCTGGTTTTACTGGTGATCCTTTGTCTGGAACCGCTCCTCGCTCGGATGAAGAGCCAGGTCGGAAGCGCGATCATGGCGTCCGCCGCTTTTTTGGGAGTGGCCATCGGGCTCAAACTGGTGGACGTGGTGCTTTTTGAGTGGGTGGCGCGATGGCGCCAGCGGCCGCCCGTGCCGTTGGTAGTGCGCGATATTGCCCGGTGGGGTGTTGGGTTGGTGGCCCTGGTATTGATCGTGCATGTTTTTTTCCCCGAGCTAAACCTGAACGTGCTGACCGTATCCTCGTTGGTGGTGGGTTACATTGTGGGAAATGCCACGCAAGATACGTTGGGCAACCTAGTTGCCGGGCTGGCGCTAAACACGGAACGGCCCTTCCAGATTGGCGATTGGGTGACCGTGGGGGGGCATGTCGGCATGATTGTGGACACCACCTGGCGGGCCACCCGCCTGCGCACCAAGAACGAAGACTACATCGTGATCCCCAATGCCTCAATCGCCAAGGAATCCATTATCAACTACTCGCGTCCCACCGCCAAACACGGCTGCCATCTCTCGATTGGCGTAAGCTATGACACCCCTCCCAACCGGGCGCGCCAGGTCATCCTGGACGTGCTGCGCGAAACACCCCGGGTCTGTTCGGAACCAGCGCCGGTGGTTTTTCTGGTCAATTACGGCGACTTCGCCATTAATTTTACCATCAAGTTGTTCATCGATGATTACGCCATCATCGACATCGTTCAAAGCGACGTCATGGATCGCCTCTGGTATGCCTTTCGGCGCGAGGGTATTTCCATCCCGTTCCCGGTGCGGGATATGCGCCAGCGCGACGCGATGGCTGACGAAGAGGCGCAGCGGCTTGCGGAACGAAAAGCCATTCGGCACCTTTTGTCCGGAGTGGACATGTTTCAGTCCCTTTCGCTCGAGGAGATGAACCGCTTGGTGGACGAGGCGAAGTTCAAGTTGTTTGCCGCCGGGGAGAATTTGTGCCGACAGGGTGAAGCGGGTGATTCCTTCTATATCATCAGCCGGGGTCGGGTTGCGGTGTTGATGAGCGGGGCCGGCCGGCAACCGGTGGTCGTGGCACATACGGATAGCGGCGGCTTTTTTGGCGAGATGTCGCTGCTTACCGGCGAGCCGCGTTCGGGAACGGTGTGTGCCGAAACGGATGTTGAAGTGCTCTGCGTGGCAAAACAGGACTTCGCCGGGCTGCTGCAGGCGAATGAAGGCCTGGCGGGAAAGATCGCGTCCGTTTTGGAGGAAAGGCTGGCCGAGCGCCAGAACCTCAGAACGGCTTTTGCCAACCAGGAAACCAACCCCGAAATTCGCACCGACCTGGCGACCCGGATCCGCCGTTTCTTTGGTCTCGGCCAAGCTTAAGCGCTGGTGGAGAAGCAGGGGCCATGTTTGTTTGCCGACTTGCGTCCGCCATAACTGTTTTCCATGTTTTCGTTGAACTCCAGACCATCCCCATGTTACTGTTTCTCAACCGGCCGGCGATTTCCGGCGGCAACCATCAACCCCTTCGGGAGTACGAATGAAACGACTTAGCAAATACTGGTTTAGTCTGGCCTTGATCGTGATCGCCGCCGCGGCCTTCGCCGCCGCACCGGTCGCGATGAGCGTGCAGGTCAAAAATGGGCAATTGCGCGCCACCCCCTCGTTCCTGGGACAACTGGTCGCACCGCTAAACTATGGGGATCGCCTGCAAGTTCTCGAACAGCAAGGCGACTGGTCCAAGGTTACCGCGCCCGATGGCAAGAGCGGTTGGGTTCACACCTCCGCCCTCACCAAGAAAAAGATCGTGATGAAGGCTGGTTCCGACACGGTCCAGACCGGGGCGTCAGGAGATGAGCTCGCCCTTGCGGGAAAGGGATTCAACTCCGACGTCGAAGCGGACTTCAAGGCGAAGAACCGGAACATCGATTTCACCTGGGTGGACAAGATGGAAAAGATCAAAGTAGCGTCGGAAGCGATGCAGAAATTCCTGACCGAAGGCGGCATTCAGCCCGTGGAAGGAGGCAAGCCATGAAGACCACCACGCCTTCCCGCTTAAGCCTAATCCCAACCCTTGCCGCCGGAGCGTTGGTGCTCTGCGTGGGCGGCTGTTCGACCGTGACCCAAGTGGGCACTAGTTTGGGCCAGGCGACCGGCTTCGTCAGCGCCGACCAAGCCGCATCCATAAATAAGAGCGCCCAAGCGATCGAGAAGACGTTCCAAGACATCACCCCGGAACAGGAATATTACATTGGACGCTCCGTGGCGGCCACCGTGCTGTCCACCTACCGGCCCTTCGACCAGCAACAGGCCAACGCTTACCTCAACCTGCTCGGACAGACCGTGGCCCAATTCTCGGCCAAGCCCGAAACCTTCGGCGGCTATCACCTGCTCCTGCTCGATACCGACGAGGTCAACGCGTTTGCCGCCCCCGGCGGATTAATCATGATTTCCCGGGGCATGGTGCGGTGCTGCCACAGCGAAGACGAATTGGTTGCGGTTCTGGCCCACGAAATCAGCCACGTCACTCTACAGCACGGACTCAAGGCGATCCGCAAAGGCCGCCTGACTTCGGCGCTAACCACGTTGGGGATGGCCGCCGGCAAAACGCTGGGGGGTGAACAGCTCGGCCAGGTCACGGAAGTTTTCGAGGGCAGCATCAGCGATATCACCTCGACGATGATGAACAACGGTTATTCGCGCACCACCGAGTTCGAAGCGGACAAAGGAGCGGTGGCGATCATGAAGAAACTCGGCTACTCACCGACGGCGCTGGTGACCATGCTTGAACAGATGCAAAAGCAGCTTAAACCTGGCGGGCAGGGTTTTGCCAAAACGCATCCGTCACCAGAGGTCCGCATTGCGGAGTTGAAAAAACTGGTGGGGACCGCTCCTACCCCGGTCTCGGCAGCGCGCCAACGGCGCTTCCAAGAAACCATGGGAAGCATTTAGGGCGCTCCACCCGGATCAGGCATTCCTGCTAAGGCCCCAAGCATGGGGAAGAGCACCGACCCCGTTAACGCCCGCAACGGCATGCGAAAAAAACTCATCCAAGGCAGCCTGGTCGGGCTGCTGGCGGCTGCGGGGATTTTGGGGGTCTGGTTTGTAGGCGCACTCGACACCTGGGAGTTTACTACGTGGAGCTGGCGCGTGCGGACATTCGCCACACACACGCCACCCCACCCGCAAATCAAAGTCATCCTGCTGGACCAAGCCAGCCTCGATTGGGGTAAGAAAGAAAGCGGCTGGCCCTGGCCCTGGCCGCGGACCGTCTACACCACCGTGATCGATTTCTGCCGGCGAGGTGGCGCTAAGGCGATTGCCTTCGATGTCCTTTACAGCGAGCCCTCAGCTTATGATGTGGCAGATGATGTTGCGCTGGGTGAGGCCCTGCGCCGCACCTCGAACTTCGTCAGTGCCTGTTATCTCAGCGCGACATCAGGCGATGCCACCAATTGGCCAGCCGGCTATCGCCCGCTTGTGTTTTCCTTCCAAAACCTCGAATCGTGGCTCGCCCGCCATCCCGCCGCGCAACTGGTCATGCCTCGGGCGGCTTTTCCCATCCCCGAAGTAGCCACGAATGCCGCCCTGCTCGCCAACGTGAAGGATCAACCGGATTCGGACGGGCAATTCCGGCGGGCAACCCAGTTTCGGATCTTCGACGGCCAAGCAGTGCCTTCGTTGGGCCTGGCGACTTACCTGGTCG
>JADGRT010000157.1 GCA_017880715.1 Verrucomicrobiia bacterium
GCCGACTCACGTCGGCTGCTACGTTGTTGTAGCATCCGGCGTGAGCCGGATCATTCTTTTCTGCTGAGCGTTCGAAAGATTGCGCCAGACTCGGAAGTTTGAGCCGACTCACGTCGGCTGCCACGTTTTTGGTGGTATCATACTGGCCCGGCAGACTGCGTGTAAGACTACTGTGACAGAATTCACAGGATGGACAGGGGATAAGCTGTGGGAGGTGGCATCCTGTTAAGCTTGTCGATCCGGTCGGAAAATATCTGGCTTTTGGGCCGCGAAAATTTGACTCGTCAAAATTCACCGTGGCTTTAGCTTGCAAGGAGGAAACCTTTTTATGTCGATCGTGCGATGGTTCATGAGTCTCGGGTTGGGCGTGGTGGGATGGGTGGCGCCGGTCCCGGCACTAGCCCAGACCAATCAGGCGCTGGTATGGGATGGCATGGTCAAGGAGTTGCAGGTCAAAACCAACGAGTTAACGGCCAAGCTAAGTTTCAGCGTGACCAATGTTTCGGCGGCTGAGGTGGTGATTCAGCAGGCGCGTCCTTCTTGCGGCTGCACGCTCGTGACCCTGCCAGGCACGCCCTGGCGGCTGGCGCCAGGCGCCTCGGGCACGATTCAAGTTGCGACCGATCTCCGCGGCAAACACGGCATTTTGAACAAATCCATCGCCATCGATTCGACGGCAGGGTTCCAACTGTTGCGAATCAAAATCACGCTGCCGGAATCGGCGGATGCTCGAACGGCCCCCGATCAACGCAGTCGCAATCAAATTTTTGCCCTGGCGGACCGCCAGCTTGTCTTCAAAGGCGACTGTGCCCAATGTCATGTTACGCCAACCCTTGGCAAAACCGGGGAGGAGTTGTACGAAGCTGCTTGCGCGATTTGTCACCAGGCCGTTCAGCGGGCTACCATGGTGCCGGATTTGAAGGCCACGCGGCATCCCAACACGCGTGAATACTGGCGCCAGTGGACGGCGAACGGCCGGGCCGGAACCTTGATGCCTGGTTTTGACATTGCCGAAGGTGGGCCGCTCACCGGCGCCCAGATGGATTCCCTCGTGGATTACCTGACGGCCAATTATCGATATGAACCAGCTCCCGGGGAGTCTGTCTCGATCAAAACCCGACCGGACAAGGAGCCGGAGAATTCACGGTAATTCGGACACCCCGACAGTTTATGAACGGCGTTTTTATCACCTTTGAAGGCACGGAAGGCAGCGGCAAATCCACTCAAATCGCCCTGCTGGAGGAACGCTTGCGCGGACGGGGAAGGGGGGTCCGTTTGTTGCGCGAACCGGGGGGCACGCCCATTGGAGAGGAAATCCGCCACACCCTCAAGCACAGTCCGCACAACCGTGCCATGACTGGCGAGGCCGAGTTGCTCTTGATGAACGCCAGCCGCGCTCAACTGGTGCGTGAATTGATCCGGCCCGCGCTGGCGGCGGGAGAAGTGGTGCTGTGCGATCGCTTTTACGATTCCACCGTCGCTTATCAAGGATACGGCCGGGGACTGGATTTAACTGAGGTCAATCGCATCATCGATTTCGCGGTGGGTGAAACGCGACCTAACCTGACGTTGCTGCTTCATGTGCCGCCGAGCATCAGCGAAACGAGACGCAAAATCCGACAGCGACAGACGGAGCCGGCACGGGACCGCTTCGAAGAAGCCGAACGCGCCTTCTTCGACCGGGTGGAGCAGGGGTATCGAGCCATATTAGCTGCTGAGCCACAACGAATTAAGTGGATCGATGCGACGCGCGAAATTCCCGTCATTAGCGGGGAAATCTGGCAGTGGGTGGAACCGTGGGTGCCGGCGGTGATGGGCGGGTGAACTGGGGTTCCGTTAATCCAGTTGAACCTGCCGTTGACAAAAGCCGCCATTTCGCTACCGTTGCACCCCTTGCAGTTGAGAATAGAAGATTATGCCCAATACAAAATCAGCCGAACGACGCGCCCGCAACAGCGCGCGGAAGCAGTCGACGAATCACAGCCGAAAGACCAGCCTCAAGACGCTGGGAAAGAAGTTCCTGGAACTGGTTCAGTCCGGGAAGAAAGACGAAGCCGCCAGCCAGCTCAAGACCTTGAGCTCGGCGCTCGACAAAGCGGCTAAGACCGGCGTGATTCATCGCCGCAACGCGGATCGCAAGAAATCACGTCTGGCCACGGCGCTGAATCGCGCGGCCGTGACCGCCAAGTAATCGCCCGCTGAAGCAGTGCTTTTGCCGCCGGCTGACCGATCGGTTTTCGGCGGCTCCGGGCGTTCGATGCGGGACCGGGTGTTGCTGATCCGGCGCGCCCGCGAACCGGGCAAAGGCAAACTGGCGTTTTCGTCGATGCGGGAGGCCTGGAAAAAGTTTCTGGCGCGAAGGAGTGGTCGGAGCGACAGGATTTGAACCTGCGACGTCTTGGTCCCAAACCAAGTGCTCTAACCAAGCTGAGCTACGCTCCGAACCCGGCCGCATCCTCCCTCTTTGCCGGACTTGACGCAATGAGTTTTTTTTACGGCTTTACCGGCTTCGCGGGGGCGGCGTTGTTTTGGGGAACAGCGTTGGTAGCTGGCGGCGGTGTTAACCGTTTGATATCCCCCTGCAATTGCTTGACGTCGCGGGTGAGTTTGGCCTGCTGTGCCCAGGGCAGCATTTTTTGATAAACGGCCAACCGGTCCGGATGTTCGGGAAATTCTTTGGTGAATTGCCGGTAGTAACCGTAGGCCGACTCGTCGCGCCCGAGCAGCGCCAACAACCTGGCCAGGTTGAGCAGAACCCGCACGCGTTGTTGGGGCGAAGCGTCCAGTTTCACGACTCGAGCATAGGCTTCGGTCGCATCCGTGAGTTTGCCGCTGGCAGCGTAAAGATCTCCCAATTTTTCCTGCAACAACGCGCTGGACGCGGCTTCCGGCAGGGGCGCCAGGTAAGCAATGAGTTCCGGGACGGCCATATCGGTGGCCAGGTTCAAGTTGACCACGCGCAAAATGGACCATTCGAGGAGCTTGCTCTTCCGACGTGTCAAGTCTTCATGCAGTTCCTGGGGTTTCCGTGCGAAAGGCCGATAGAGCGGATCGCCCACCACGGTGGTCTGCCAGGAAAGGGTGGGCAGGGCGGCATAGGCCGCCTCGCCGAACGAGAAGCCGGTAAGAAACCGACCCATAAACATGCCGACATCCAGGGTGCCGGCCAGGTACGGCTCATCCACGCTGCCCATCGTAGCCGTGGCGCCCAGGGCCAGCAGCGGCCCCGCCCAGTATTCCTTGGTCGTGCGCAGCACGTAGGCGCTGAAGGAGTGAAGATGGTAGGCGAAGGCGCCCGGCATGAACTCGACCGGGGGCCGGGTGAAGGGGCCGGAAACTTGGCCATCGTACCAGCCCGCGTAAAAAGCGATCTGGCTCATGGGAAAACCAGCGGAGAAGGTTTCCGGTTTGTCATCCAATACGGTTTCAAATCCCATCCGCCTCGAAAAAACCGCCGCGCCGCGAATCCATTCGTCACCCAGCAGGTATTCTCCGTTGGTGAGTCCTCGCGCATCGAAGTAAGCGCGGCCCCACAAGCCGTCCCTTTCCGCCTGCATGGCTTTGTCCACCAATCCGCGGGCGATTTCCGCGGTGGGACCATCGAGCCGCGTCACCAGCAACAAGCCGTTGGCCGGATGCATCGCCGGCGCGTTGGTGGTGCGGTAAAAAGGATTTGGCAACGGGCCGAAGAACGAGTATTTGCGCCCCAACAGCGGCAGACAAGCCAGTTCGCTGTCCACCGCGGCCTCGTTGCGCCGCAATTCCACGCGAACCTTGTCTTCGCCCCGCTCGACGAGGTTGGTATCGCGGAGGATTTTCACGGGCACCCCGTAGCACAGGGCGGCATAACGAATCCGGGTGGTCGTCACCTTGAGGATGACGTCGCCCGGCTCGGCCCGCGTTGCCGGTATGACTTCGTTTTCGAACTGGAACAGTTTTTCCGATTCCAGCCGCTTGAGGAGTGGATCTTGCAGCAAGTCCCGGTATTCGGCGCGCGTCATGGTTTCCCCGGTGGGCAGGTCGAAGCTCCAGACCTGATTGGTGGGCACTTGGCGGCGCGCGGCGTAGTACTCGGCCACGTGCCTGGATTCAGGCATCCGGCGATTGTAAATCACCACCACTTCACTGCCGGGATCGGCTCCTGGCACATTCATGACTACCGCCAGGGTGGCGGCAAGACGTGTCCAATGGCGAATGAAACTGGAATTCATGCGTTGTGTTTATTTAAATGGTAGGGTGGCGCTGCCGCGCCGCCCAAATATCAGGGCGGAGCAGCAGCTCCGCCCTACCGGGTTCATGGAAAGAAACTCGAACAAGCGTCAAGTGCATAGCCCCATTTGTTATTTATCAATTTCTACTAATCATCGAAAACGACTTGCAAACGGTCATAGGCAAATTCAATGCCCGGCGGAAGCATGGCCTGATCGACGTCGTGGTCAAAATCGTGCGTCAGATGCGTCAAATACGTGCGGCGGGCGCCAATCCGCCGCGCCACCTCCAGCGCCTCGGCCAGGTGCAGATGGGTCCCGTGCGGCTCGCGGCGGAGGGCTTCCACGACCAGCACCTCCACGCCGCGCGCCTGTTCGATCGTCGCCGCCGGCACTTCCTTGCCGTCGCTCAAGTAGGCTAACCGTTTCTTGCCGTTTTGAACAAACAAATAACCGTTGGTGATCGAGGTCCCATGCGGCAGCGGCTGGGGGAAGATGCGCAAATCCCCCAAATCGAACGGACCATCGATAATCCGCGGATCGGGAACAAAATAGCCTTTGGGATGATGTCCGTCCTGGAATGCATAGGAAAACACCCGTCGCAAATCCGCCATGGCGGCGGCGCTGGCATACACCGGCAAGGCGGCGCCTCCCCGCAAATCGCAAAACCGCCGGCAATCGTCCATGCCCATGATATGATCGGCATGAGCATGGGTGATCAGGATCGCGTCCAGCCAGCGTATTTCCTCCCGCAACATCTGGAGCCGAAACTCCGGCGTGGTATCGACCACCAGTTTGACCTCATCCGTGGCCACGTAAATCGACGGTCGCAGCCGATGGTTTTTCGGATTAGCCAGAAAGGACGGGGGATAGTCTTTGCCAATGACCGGCACGCCTTGCGACGTGCCCGAACCGAGGACGATGAGCGAGAAGGCCATGGCTTACTTTGGCTCCGCGGAAGGCACGCGGTTTTTGACCAACCGGGCCTTCACCGCCGCGGAACCGTTGCGCGTGCCGGCCTCACCCTGGCAGACCAAAACATGCTTTTGGAACGGAATCAGATTTTCAGCCATAAAATCTCTTTGCCGAAACATAGCAGAACCGCCAAAGTCGGCGCCAACGAAATCTGCCATGCTGACCACGCTGCGCATTAAAAACCTGGCTCTGGTCGCCGACCTGACCCTGGAACTGCAGCCGGGCTACAACGCCATCACCGGCGAGACCGGCGCGGGCAAGTCCATCCTGATTGGCGCCCTGACCCTGATCCTGGGCGAACGGGCCGACCGCGCCCTCATCCGCAGTGGCAGCGACACCTGTTCGGTCGAAGCCGTTTTTGACGTGGCCCGCCTCCACGCGCCCTTGAAATCCTTTCTGGAGGATAACGGCCTCGAACCGTGCGAGGACCATCAACTCGTGCTCAAGCGCGCCTTCACCGCTGCCGGCGCCAATCGGCAGTTTGTCAACGGCTCGCCCACCACCTTGAACCGCCTGGCCGCGCTCGGCGAATGGCTGGTCGATATCCACGGCCCGTACGATCACCAGTCGTTGCTGCAGCCCGCCCGGCAACTGGCCATTCTGGACGCCTTCGGCGGACTCGAGAAAACCCGCGACGCTTTCGCCGCGCTCGTTGACCAACATGAAGCCCTCGCCGCCGAGAAGACCTCCCTGATCATCGACGATAAGACCTACGCCCAGCAGCTCGACCTCTGGCGATTCCAAGCCAATGAAATTGCCGCCGCCCAGCTCAAAGCCGACCAGGAACCGCAGTTGGATCGGGATTACCAGCGCGCCAACAACGCCGCCCGACTTCTCCAGCTCGCTCAAACCGCCTTGTCCGCTCTGAGCGAAGAGGACCAGGCGGTTATATCCCGGGCTGGCGCCCTGGGCCGCACCCTCCAGGAACTCCAGCGCGCCGATCCGGCCGCTATGCCACTGATCGAGATCCATGAGCAGGCGACCGCCAGCCTGCGAGAACTGCAAAGCGAACTCTCGCGTTATCTGGATAAAATCGATCTTGATCCCGCCCGGCTTCAGGAGCTGGAGGAACGCCTGAACCTGATTCACGCGCTCAAGCGAAAATACGGCGCCACCCTGGCCGAGGTGATCGCCTTTGGCGAAACCGCGAGCCAAAAATTGCAGCAGCTCGAACAGCGGGAAACCGAACTCGCCCGATTGAACCAGGCATTGAAGAAGCTGGAAACCGAACTTCGGCAAACGGGCGGAGAATTATCCGCCCAGCGGCGCAAGCTGATTCCGAAGCTCAGCCAGGCCGTGACCCGCCATCTGGACCAGTTGGGCTTCAAGCAAAGCCAGTTCGATATTGCGCTTAATGCGGCCGGCGCGGCCGCGGCCGTCCAGCCGCCTTTTGCGCGCACCGGATTTGACACCGTCGAATTCCAGTTTGCTCCCAATCCCGGCGAACCCGCGCGCCCCCTGCGCGCCATCGCATCCTCGGGCGAAATGGCGCGGGTGATGTTGGCCATCAAAACCGTGCTCGCCGCTGTGGACCAGGTGCCCGTGCTCGTCTTTGACGAAGTCGATGCCAACATCGGCGGCGAAACGGCCGTGGCGGTGGGCGAGAAAATGCGGCAGATCGGCGCCCAACGTCAGGTTTTATGCGTCACCCACCTGGCGCCGGTGGCCGCCGTCGCCGCGGCGCATTACGTCGTTTCCAAACAGGTCAAAGGCGAACGAACGGTTTCGGAGATCAGGCGGCTGGCGCCGGCGGAGCGGGTGACCGAGTTGGCGCGCATGCTGGG
>JADGRT010000158.1 GCA_017880715.1 Verrucomicrobiia bacterium
TTCTGGATGGAAAACTTGGCGAGGAAGTATTCGTAGATGCGGCCGAAAACATCGCCGGTGGCGTGCTTGATCTGCTCGCTGTTGAACAGCCGCATCAAATCTTCAAGGACCTTCGGCTCGAAGATTCCGTAGTCTTTGGGCAGTACGCCCTGGAGCGGTTCGAAGTCCGCCTCGATGGCGCTCATGGCGTTGGTAACGAGCTTGGGGAGGCCGGCAGGGTCAATCGTGGCCTTCTCCATGATGAAATCGTAACGAGCCGTTTCGGGCAGCCAAAGAGCGCGGCGCCGGATGTAATCGGCGGCCTGGACTTTCCGCTTGGGCATCCGGCCAGCCGCCTGGTCTTCGGCGATCTGCTGGGTGGCGGCATCGAAGCGATTGGCGGCGTGGCGTAGGAAAATCACGCCGAGCACGGGCATGAAGTAATCGCTGGAGGTCAGCTTGGAATTAGCGCGGAGATTATCGGCGGCTTGCCAGAGGTCGGATTCAAATTGCGAGAGGTTGTCCATGAATGGGCGCGGTATGAGCTAAAATGTCAGTTCACCGGTGGGTCAGGATCCAGTCGGTCACCGCGGTCAGGTTGTCCACCACCATCGCGGTTTTCAGCTCCCCGGGCTGGCGACGTTCCAATTCGGCGCCGTAGCCGGTGCGGACGAGCAAACAATGCTTGACGCCCGCGTTCCAACCACATTCCAGGTCGATGAGTTTGTCGCCCACCAGGTAGCTTTGCGAAAGATCCAGGCCAAACTCATCGCGCGCCTCGAGCAAAAACTGCGGGGACGGTTTGCGCCCGCAACTCGGTTGATCCGGGGCTTCCGGGGCCACGTATATTTTTTCGAAACGCACGCCGTCCCGAGCCAGTTCGCCCGTCAGGCAGGCGTGGACTTTATCCACGTCGGCCATGGTGTAATAGCCTCGTCCCACGCCGGACTGGTTGGTAACAACGAACAGTTTGAAGCCGGCGTCTTGCAGGCGCCTCAGGGCGCGGCCGGCGCCGGGAAACAGGACGACCTCCTCCACGCGGTGCAGGTAGTGCTTCTCCTCGATCAGCACGCCGTCGCGATCGAAGAAAACCGCGCGCGACTGGGTTGCCGGCGCGTCATGCGGTTGGGGAGCCTTCATGCCTGGCCTTGAAAACTGGCCAGCAGTTCGGTGGCGGTCACCGTGGCGGTTCCCAGTTTACCCACCACCACCCCGGCGGCGTGATTGGAGAAAATGGCGGCTTCGGTCGGAGACGCTCCCGCCGCAATGGCCAGGGTCAAGGAAGCGATGACCGTGTCGCCGGCACCCGAGACATCGAACACCTCCTGGGCGACGGTGGGAATGTGGAAGGGCGCCGCGCCGCGCTGGCACATCAGCAATCCTTGTTCGCCCAGCGTGATCAGCAGCAAGGCGGGGTTGAGGTTCTTCAACAGGTGGTCGGTCACCTGCATGAGCGCCGGATCTTCCAGGGGATGTTCCGGGCGGTTTCCATCGGCGATCCCCGCCAGTTCGAAGGCTTCCTTGCGATTGGGCGTGATGAGCGATAAGCCCGTCAGATCGAGATGATGCACCGGTTTGGGATCGAGGCTCAGCCACAGGGCGCGCTCTCGGCAGGCCAGCTTGAGCCAGTCGAGCAAGGCCTGAGTCACCACGCCTTTGCCATAATCGCCCACGATGACCGCGTCCGTGTTGTCGAGTTGCGGCGCCAGTGCCTCGATCAGGCGGCGGGTGGCTGGCGCGTCCAGTTCGGTGCGGGTTTCGCGGTCCACGCGGACGACCTGTTGCTGGTGGGCGATGATGCGGGTTTTGATGCTGGTGGGGCGGTTTGCCACCCGCAGCAGACTTTGGCAGCCCACCGCGTTTTCGCGCAACAGCCGCAGCATTTGCCGGGCGGTGGCGTCGCGGCCGACGACTCCGGACAATGCCACCGTGGCGCCCAGGGAAGTGAGGTTACGCGCGATGTTGGCGGCGCCGCCGGGCATGAAGTTTTCGCGGACAAAATCGAGGACGGGCACCGGGGCTTCGGGCGAGATGCGGGTGACGCGGCCCCAGACGAACTGATCCAGCATCACATCGCCAATGACCAGAACGCGGGTGTTGGCGGCGGCGTCCAGCAAATGCCGCACGCGTTGGAGAGACAAGGTATTCATGGAAAAGGTCGTTCCTTTTTATGGATCGAGCAACAATTCGCGCTGCCAGTTCATCAGGCGCAGCTGGGGGTCGTTGCGCGCCAGGGCGATGAGGGTGGTTCGACCGGCGATGAAAGAAGGGTCGAGTCCCAGTTGTTTGGCCCGGTGATCCCGGCGGGTGAAGAGTCCATGGAGCCGCTTGTGTTCGGCCTCCGAGAAACGAATCCGGGCAGGGCGAACCGGGTCCGGCTGTTGGGAGGGGGCCACCGCGAGTCCGCGAGTCACGGCGTCGCTGAGGCTCCGGTGCCGCGCCGGCGAAAACCGCTGGGGCAAGAGATGTTCCCAGGATGAGCCGTTAACCGCAGCGATAGCGAGATCGACCAACGATCCGTGGCTCAGGATGAAGAACACCGGCCGATTGTGCCGGATGGCTTCGTCTTCCCGCCAATGCCATAGCGCGTGCAGCACCGCCAGGGCAGGAGGCGACAACCGTTCGCTGCCGCCCAGCCGCCAGACCTGATCGGGATCGCGCGCATTAGCCTTGGTGCTGTCGGCAATGAGCCGCAGGCCGGCCTCGCGATGCCAGTCCAACCGGTTCTTTTGCTGCAACTCCGCCCGCAGACCCTCGGACAGCGGGCGCAAGTGAGCGGTGTCATTGCGCGCGTAAGTGAGCCGGCGTTGGGACAGGGGGCGCATCGACCAGTTGGCCTTCTGTGAGCCTTTTTCCAAAGTAACGCCCAGGTATTGTTTCACCAGGTCGCCCAGGCCGTAGGCGGTGAGCCCCAAAAAGCGCGCCGCCAGCATGGTGTCGAACAGGGCCGATGGCACAAAACGAAAGGCGCGGTGCAAAAGACGCAGATCGTAATCGGCGCCGTGCGCGATCAATTCCCGCGGCTGCAACACCGTCATCAGCGGGCTCAAATCCAGCCCGGCCAGCGGGTCCACCAGCTCATCGGCGCCGGGAATGCTGAGCTGGATCAGGCAAAGCTTTTCGGGATAGGAGTGCAGGCTGTCGGCCTCCGTATCGAGGGCAATCCACTCGGCCGAACGGAGCCGTGCCAGCAGTTGACTCAATTGTTCCTGGTTGACGATCACAACACCAGCCAGCGCGCGACGCAAAGAAAAGCGGCCAGCCACGTTGGGCGGCTGACCGTTCAAAACGAAAGAAGACGATCAGGCCTTGGGAGCCTTGGGGGAGGCTTTCTTCGCCTTGGCGGCTTCCTTTTTGCGCTTCACATAGGCCAAACGACGCGCTTTCTTCTCACCTTTGTTGTATTGCTTGCTCATAAGAATCTTTACTTTGCCAAACCAATCCGGTTCTGTGGTGGCATTATGAAGTTTTGGTTTCGTGGATTCAATATCTATTTGCTCATGCTCGCCCTGGGCCTCGGCAGCGGCTGCCAGACCACCGACGACCCGTCGCCTCCCGGCGCCAACAAGAAAAAGGAGTTCTGTCTCCTGCGGTTTTTTATCGAGACGAATCCCGATGCCACCGGCCGCAATCAGATTGTCCCCATCTTCCGGGAGAATCCCTCGCCCGTGTGCGTCGAAAAAATCCCCGTCCTCACCGAGGCCGACATCGAGCAAGTCTCCCTGCTCGACCAGGTGGGCGGTTTTGCCATCCTCGTTCAATTCAACGACCACGGCACGCGCCTCCTGGAGATGACCACCGCCTCCCATCCGAGCCAGAGGCTCGCCGTATTCGCCCAGTATTCCATCAAGAGCAAAACGGTCGAGACCCGCTGGCTGGCGGCGCCGCGCATCACGCATCGCATTGCCAACGGCGCCTTCGTGTTTACGCCCGACGCCACGCGCGAGCAAGCCGATCGGATCGTGGAAGGCATGACCCATCTCCTGGCCGAAGCCAAGCAGAAAGACACATTCTAATCCCGGCCGCGCCGGCTCCACCCTCCAGCCTTTCGTCGCATGAAACTCGATCTCCCTGGCTTAACCGCCGTCTCGGTGTTCCTGGCCTGCGCCGCCACCGCCCAACCCTTTCACCTGCCCACCGCCAATCGCCTGCTGCTCGAACCGGGCGGCGAGCCAAAGTACTTCGTTGGCACCGTGGGCAAACCCTGGATCTCGGGAACCTTCGGTTGCGTGCGCTCCGACGGCCACCAGATCCACGAAGGCATCGACATCCGATGCCTCCGACATGACCAGCGGGGCGAGCCTATCGATCCGGTTCTCGCCACCGCCGCCGGCGCCGTGGCATACCTCAACCCCAAGGCGGGTCTGTCCAACTACGGTCAATATGTGGTCCTGCGCCACCAGGTGGAAGGTCTGGAAATCTACTCCCTTTATGCCCATTTGCGCGAAATTCGGTCCGATTTGAAAATCGGCGCCACGGTGAAGGCCGGTGAAACCATCGCCACGATGGGGCGAACCACCAATACCCGGTCGCCCATTTCCAAGGATCGCGCGCACCTTCATTTCGAACTGAATTTCCTGGTAAACGACCGGTTTGCCACCTGGTACCAATCGACCTTTCCCGGCCAGCGCAACGACCATGGAGCGTGGAACGGCCAAAACCTGGTCGGGATCGATCCGCGCGCCCTGTTGCTCGCCGAAGTCCGGCCGGGCGCCAAGTTCAGTCTGCGTCAGTTTTTGCGCCAGGAGACCGAACTCTGCCGGGTGCTGGTGCGCAAAACCAGTTTCCCCTGGGTGCGCCGCTATGCCCCCCTGATCCAACGCAACCCCGTGGCCGAAAAGGAAGGCGTTGCCGGATATGAAATGTCGCTCGATTTTAACGGCGTGCCGTTTGCGATCATTCCGCGAGCCGCCTCGGAAATAAAAAATGGCCCCACCTACCAGCTTCTGTCCGTTAACGACCAGGAACAGCAAAAGAATCCCGGCCGCCATTGGGTGGTCCAGCGGGCGGGCCATTGGGCGCTGGGCGCCAAAGGGCTCCAGTGGCTGGATCTTCTCACCTATTGATTCGTAGCAATTCATATTTCCCGCTTGCGGCAGGCGCGGCCAATCGCTATGATTTGGCCCGCATTTATGAACTACAAGATTTCGCAAAAGGCGGCTTCGTTGTCTCCCTCGTTAACCCTGGCTATCGATGCCAAGGCCAAGCAGATGAAGGCCGAAGGCCAGGATGTCGTCGGCTTCGGCGCCGGCGAACCGGACTTTGACACCCCGCAACACATCAAAGACGCCGCCGCCGCCGCGTTGGCCGCCGGTTTCACCAAGTACACACCCAGCAGCGGCATCCCGGAACTTCGCCAGGCCATCGCCGACAAATTCAAACGGGACAACGGCCTGACCTATAAACCCTCGCAGATCATCGTCTCCTGCGGCGGCAAACACTCCTGCTTCAACGTCATCTTTGCCACCTGCCAGGAAGGCGACGAAGTCGTCATCCCCTCGCCCTATTGGCTGAGCTATCCGGAAATGGTCAAGCTCGCCGGAGCCAAGCCGGTGATCCTGGCCACGAGCGACCAGACCGAGTTCAAGGTCACCCCCGGCCAGTTACGCGCCGCGATTACTCCGCGCACGCGTCTGTTCATCTTGAATTCGCCCAGCAATCCGACCGGTTCGCTTTACAACCGGGACGAGATCAAGGCGCTCGGGGACATCTGTGTGGAAAAGGGCGTGCTCATCATGAGCGACGAAATTTACGAGAAGCTGGTGTATGACGGGGCGGAACACGTCAGCGTAGCGAGCTTTTCACCGGCGCACTTCGAACACACCATCATCGTGCATGGCCTGGCCAAGGCCTACGCGATGACGGGCTGGCGTCTGGGCTATCTGGCCGCTCCGGAACCGATCGCCAAGGCCATCGACGCGATCCAAAGCCATAGCACCAGCAACGCGACGTCGTTTGCTCAGAAGGGCGGTGTGGCGGCGCTCAATGGGCCGCAGGACCACCTCCCAGTCTGGCTGGCCGAGTACGCCAAGCGCCGCAGCTTTGCGCATCAACGCCTCAACCGCATTCCCGGGGTAAGCTGCGTTAACGCCAAGGGCGCGTTCTATCTGTTCCCGAATATTTCGTCTTTCGGGCTAAGCTCGACCGACTTCTGCGCCCAGCTGCTCGAACAGGAGAAAGTAGCCGCCGTGCCCGGCATTGCTTTTGGCGCCGATCAGTACATGCGGATCAGCTACGCCACCAGCCTGGCAAATATCGAAAAGGGTTTGGACCGGCTGGCGAAATTCTGCGCCAACCTGAAAAAATAAACCCAGAAAAACCTATGAGAAGGAGGAAGGCCGCCCGGCGATTTTCTTCGTGGATGTGGCTTCGCCCTCGCCGAACGTTACCTTCCAATGGTCTAAGGGCATCGTCGCTATTCCCGGGGCAACCCTGTCGTCCTATGTCATCGATAAAACGGTTCTAGGCGATGCCGGGGATTACAAAGTCAAAGTTACGTATCTAGGCCAGTCTCCCTTCTCGGATCCGGCCACCTTGACGGTCAATCAAGATACCACCCCTCCCGAATTGGTCAGTGCCTCTTCACAGGGCAACCCGACTCAAGTTCAGGTCCTTTTCTCGGAAGGGATTACCGCTGCTTCAGCGCAGAATATCGCCAACTACAGCCTCAGCTCCGGCACGATCCAATCCGCGACTTTGCAGGCGGATGGCCGCACCGTCATCTTGAAGATGGCCAGCCTGCTGACTCCGGATCGAGTCTATACGCTGACGGTCAACAACATTGCCGACCTGGCCGGTCAGCCCAACCTTATCGCCGCCGGCAGTAACCTCCCATTCCTGATCACCGATGGCATGATTTCCTACCGCCTTTACTACTCGAGTTTTGAAGCGGTGACACGCGACGGCACCGGCGGCGATGGCTTAACCGTGGCTTGGCAGACCCCGAGCGACACCGCCGCGGGACGCGCGCTGCCCACCGC
>JADGRT010000159.1 GCA_017880715.1 Verrucomicrobiia bacterium
TCCCGAAGGGACGGCTGAGAATCGCCAGCTCAGCCGTCCCTTCGGGACTCAACCGTCGATCCGTCCGCACCCGGCGTTGAAACGCCGGGCTATTTTCAAAAGTCCCTCCGGGACAAAAACAAGGCCTCCGTGCGGCCCCTATAACTCAAATCCTAGTGGCATTGGACACGATGTCCGCGCTCCGAAAAACCTGAGCAGCCTAATTTCAGGGCTGCGAATGGCATGCCGCTTGCTTTTCTCGAAAATCAAGTTAACTATGCTATCGAGGGTTTCGCTAGCGTCGGTAGCGTCACATGGATGCTCACTTGCTGAAATGTTATGGGGTGGGAGACGGATGGCCTTGCGCCAGCCGCCATCATTCCTCGTTTCTGTATCGCTTTGGCAAGGTGTCCATCCTGCTGGACTGCGGCGAACCGGTCAGCGGCAGTTTCAAAGCGTCCGGGCTGGACTACGACACGATCGACCGCATTTTTTTATCCCATCTGCATTGCGATCACGTCGGCGGTTTTTTCATGCTGATGCAGGGCTTCTGGCTGGAACAGCGCCAGAAGGATCTGGTGGTGCACCTGCCGGCGGACGGCATCAAGCCCATTCGCCAGATGCTGGATGCCTCCTGCATTTTCGACGAATTATTGGCGTTTCGGCTGCGGTTCGAGCCGTTGAAAGCCGGTCAGCCGGTAGTGACGCATAACGTGAAAGTGACACCGTTTCCCACCTCGCACCTCGACAGTCTTCGGCAGGCGTTTCAAGCGCAGTATCCCCAGTCATTCGAGGCTTTTTGTTTTTTGCTGGAGTCGGATCGGACCCGGGTGGGGCACAGCGCCGACATTGGTTCGCCGGAGGATCTGGCCCCGCTGGTGGAGCAACCGCTGGATTTGCTGGTATGCGAAATTGCCCACTGCAAGCCCGATGATCTGTTCCATTTCCTGAAGGGTCGTCCCATCAAACGCATCCTGTTCATGCACTTGGCGCGTCGAGCCTGGCTCAATTTGGAGGAGACGCGTGCCCAGGCGTCCAAAATCCTGGGGTCCATTCCTTTCACGTTTGCCCACCCGGGCGAGGAGATCGTGTTTTAACTTCTGGCTTGGCAGCGCGTTTAAGACCTCCATCATCCTGAATCCGGCAGTTCCAACCGCGAAATACGCCAAATACGCTAAAGAAGAAAGAGTTGAACGGATTAGGACTTTCTCCCGTTGGGTTTTCGCGTGGTTCGCGTTTTTCGCGGTTATATCTTCGGAAACCAAGATTTATTTTGAGACTCCTCACGTCGTCTCCTACTTTATTAACGGGCGGTTAGCCGACCGGGAATTTCAGCAGAAAGGTGGCGCCCTGTCCCGCGCGGGAATTCACCTTGATAGTGCCGCGGTGGGCTTCGACCACCCGGGCCACGATGGCCAGGCCCAGACCGGTGCCCTTGGATTTGGTTGTTGCCAGCAGGGAATGGAATAATTTTCGTTGCTGGTCCGGCTTGAGGCCGCAGCCGGTGTCCTTGAATTCCACCTGGATGTGTTTGGGCGGTTGGGAGCGGCGGGATGGGCGTTCCGCGCGGGTTTGGATGGTCAGGGTGCCGCCTTGGGGCATGGCCTCGCTGGCGTTGAGAATCAGGTTCAGGAAGGCCTGCTCGAGTTGGGTGGCGTCGGCCATGAGTTTTGGCAGGCCGGGCGCCAAATGGGTGACGAGTTCGATGTTCTGGTGGCGCAGCTTGTGGCGGATTAAAAGACGCAAATCGTCGATCACCTGATTCAGATCCACCGGTTGGAGGACCGGTTCGGTATGGCGAGCGAAGTCGAGGATCTGTTCGACGATGCGATTGAGGAGATCCATTTTTTCGCCGATGACCCGCACATCGCGCGCCCGAAGATCCGCTTCGGGGAATCGCAAGTCGAGCGAGTGGTAGAGCATTTTCATCACCGTGAGCGGATTGCGGATCTCGTGCGCAACTTCGGCGGCGAGCAGGCCCAGGGCCGAGAGTTTTTCACCATGGCGCAACTGTTCCTCCATATCGACGACCTGCTCGTACAACCTGGCCTTTTCGATGGCGATGGCCGACAGATCCGCCAAGGCGCTAAGAATGCGGATTTCTTCGTTGGAGAAAACGTGCAAGTCGGCGGTGTAAACGCTCAGGGCGCCGATCGCTTGTCCGCGAAAGACCAACGGCACGCTGAGCAGCGAAACCAGGCCTTCCTGGCGGGCGACCTCCACGTTTTGATAGCGCGTGGAAACCTGAACGTTCTCCACTTGCAAGGCTTTTTGGCGGCGGATGAGAACGCCCAACAGACTGTCGTTGACGCCCAGCCGCGGTTTGCTCAAGTAAGCAGGGCCGGCGCCAAAGCTCGCGCGCAAATCGAGCCACTCCCGGCTTTCGTCCAGCAGCAGCAGCGAACACATTTTGGCCCGCATGAGCTGGCACGTCTCGCGGGTGACGGCGCTGAGGGCATCGTCGAGATTGATCGTCGAATTGATGGTTTGTCCCACCTTCACCAGCGATTCGAACAGCCGGGCCTTGAGGCGCAATTGCTCGTAAAGCCACGCGTTATGGATGACCCGCGCGGCCTGAAAGGCCAGGTCCTGGAGCAGTTTTTGATCGTCGGGCGTAAAGGCGGCCAGTTCATCGGAATCAACGTTAATGACGCCGCGCACCTCGCCATTGACCTCCAGCGGCACGGCCAACTCGGAACGGGCGGACGGCCGCACCCGGATATAACGCGGATCCCGCCTGACATCGTGGACCAGCGCGGGCTGTCCGGTGCGGGCCACCCAGCCGGTGATGCCTTCGCCCGCCCGCAGTTTTAGCTCGCCGGCTTGGGGTGGGAGTCCGTGCGAAATTTCGATTTCCAGAAAGCCGGTGGTGGGATTGAGCAGGGCAATGGAGCCGCTCGTGGCCCGCATCAGCCGCACCGCTTCGCTGAGAATCAACCGGAAAGCCTCGCGGGGTTCCAGCGTGGAATGGATGACCTGGCTGACCTGATGCAGCAGCGACAGCCGTTCGTAACGGGTCTTTAACTCATCCAATTCGTCGTTCACGGCTCACTCCATTCCGCGCGTTTCTGGATGTACTGTGCCAGGATGCTTACGGCAATTTCAGGCACGCTTTGCGCCTGGATGGGCAGACCCACGGGACAGGCCACCTTGGCCAATTCGGCCTCGCTGGCAATGTGGTCCTCCAGCAACTGGGTGAATAGGGTCCGGGCTTTGCGCTGGCTGCCAATCATGCCCAGAAAAGCGAAGGGTTGGCGAATCCAATGGCGCAGGACCAGCGCGTCATGCCGATGGCCGCGCGTGACCAGCAAACCGAAGGTGGGCGTGGTCGGAAGCGGTTCGGCGAGCAGTTTCTCCCAGTAACCCACTCGGAATCGAGTGGCGGCCGGGAAGTAGCGGTAATTGGCGAGCGCGGGGCGGTCATCGAACACCGTGACCGCAAAATCAACCTCGAGCGCCAGGGGAGCCACGGCTTGGGCGATGTGTCCCGAACCGGCTATCCATAAGCCGCAGGGCGGTTTCACGGTTTCCTGGTAGAGCCAGTCCGTCGGCGATGCGTCGGCCCAGCCGATGGTGAAATCCGGACGCACGCCCCAGGTCAGGGCCGCGCCACCGGTCGCCAGGGTATGCCAGATTTCCACCGCCTGCGCCGCCTGGGGCAGGATTAATCCACTAACGCTTCCGCCGCAGATCAGGCCGTCGTCCCAACCGAAATCGTGATCCAACAGCAGTTCGAAGGTAGTGGGCGTTTGAGTTTGCAGGGCGCGCCGCGCGCGGTCCTGAATTTCCGCCTCGAGACAGCCGCCGCCCAGGGTGCCCACCATGCGGCCATCGGCAAAAAACAACGCCTTGGCGCCCCGTTTTTGCGGGCTGGATCCTTGGGTGGCGGTGATAATGCCCAGGGCGAAGGGCTGGCCTTCAGCCAAAACCGCCGGCAACTGTTCGTAAAACCGCGGCATAAAATCGAATTATTATTAACCGGGAGGTTAACAGAGGACAAGCCCGTCGGCAACTTATGTCGCGGACTCGCAACATTTGGGGCTGGATATGCGTCCGGGTTTGTGGTTTTAATGCGCGGAAATCGTAAACCGACTTTATGAAAATGAATGGCTCGATGGCTTCTTCGGCCGTGGTTTCCACCCTGGTCATGTTCGGCTGGCTCGCCAGCAGTTTGTCTTCCACCGGTTGGGCGCAGCCCGATCCCGACTGGCTGCCGCACGATCGCAACCGGCCCCAGCCGACCGTGATCGAACCCGCCACTCCCAGCACCCAGGAGCAGGTTGGCAAGGCGCCGTCGGATGCCACGGTGCTTTTCGACGGCAAGGATCTTTCGCCATGGGCCAGCATGGACGGCACCCCCACCCAGTGGATCGTCAAGGACGGATACATGGAATGCGTCAAGGGCAGCGGCTATATTCGGACGCTGCAGAATTTTGGCGATTGCCAGTTGCACGTCGAATGGGCGGCGCCGGTGCCGCCGGTCGGAAACAGCCAGGG
This sequence comes from Verrucomicrobiia bacterium, assembly GCA_017880715.1. Lineage (GTDB taxonomy): Bacteria > Verrucomicrobiota > Verrucomicrobiia > Limisphaerales > UBA1319 > JADGRT01. The sequence goes on from JADGRT010000159.1 coordinate 4,477, forward strand.
GCGCGGCAACAGCGGCGTCTTTCTCGGCTTGGACCGCTATGAAGTCCAGGTGCTGGATTCCTACAACAACAAAACCTACGCCGACGGTTCCGCCGGCTCGGTGTACTGCCAGTATCCGCCGCTGGTCAATGCCAGCCGCAAGCCGGGCGAATGGCAGGTTTACGACATCATCTACACGGCGCCGCGTTTCCAGGCTGACGGCAAGGTGGCGTCGCCGGCGCGCCTGACCGTTTTCCATAACGGCGTGTTGGTGCAGAATAATGTGGAGTTGACGGGACCGACCGGCTGGCTGGGCCGGTTTCCCTACCAGATGCACCCGGAGAAACAGCCGATCTCCTTGCAAGACCATGGCAATCCCGTGCGCTATCGCAACCTTTGGGTGCGCGAACTAGGCAAGCCGGGCAAGAAAGAATTCACCCTGGCGGATGCGTTGCTGGACCGCTACCCGGGCGCCTATGAAAGAGGCAACGAAGTGACCAAGGAAAACGGCCAGTTGGTGCTGAAGTTCAACGGCGTGCGGTTCGTGCTATTCGCGGAATCGCCAACGCATTTCTTCGCCAAGAGCACCGATGTTCAGTGCGAGTTCAAATCGAACAGCGAGGGCAAGGTGGAAAGCGTCACGGTCGGGGTGGGCGAAGACGGCGGCCAGGTGCTCAAGAAAAAGTAACCTCCACGCGGAGGGGTGCAACTTGGAAGGTTATTCGGAGCGCGGACATTCCTGTCCGCTTTGGCGTTGACCAGAACGAAGAGGCGGACAAGAATGTCCGCGCTCCAAAAGCACAAAGTTGCCAATGTTCGAAACCAGTAAGTTGCTTCCCACGCAGAGCGAATAAGGAATCACCATGACGAACCAGATCTCGCAAACCGGCCGGTGCCTCGATGGGAACCCGACCAACCGCCGCCGCTTTATCGCCCGGACTGTCACGGCGGGCGCGCTGGCGGCGGCTTCGCTGGCGGCCGCATCGACCGTTCTGGCTGCGCCGGCGGAGAGACCGGTTGGTCTGCCGGGCGGAAATACCGGCAGTCGCAAGATGAGGATCTCGATCCTGTCCTACTCCTTTCGGGGGTTGCTGGAAGCGGGCATGATGGATGTTTTCGGTTATCTGGAAACCTGCAAGTACCGTTACGGGCTGGATGCGGCGGACATCTGGAATGGGTTTCTCCCCAGCGTGGAGGCGGGCTTTCTGAAGAAAGTTCGCGCGGCGCTGGACGAACGGGAAATGACGCTGGCTGACCTGTGCGTCGATAAAGCCCATATTTGGGAGGATGACGCCAGTGTCCGCGAGGCGAATTATGCCAATGCCAAGGCCCATTTGCGGGCGGCCGAAATTCTGGGCGCCCGGTTCATGCGGGTGGATGCCGGCGGCCGCGATAAAACCTGGAGCGAGGAGCAATTCGATCACATCGTAAAGCGTTATCGCGAATATGCCCAGTGGGCTTGGGACCACGGTTTCAAGGTGGGCGCGGAGAACCACTGGGGAACGGAAGGGATCTGGGCCAATCTCCAAAAACTATATCGGGCGGTGGACCACCGGGGGTTTGGTCTTTCCATTCATTTGGACGGATGGCAGGGAACGGCGGAGGAGAAGGCGGAAGCGGACCGTCTCGTTGCGCCCTGGGCCTGCCACACCCACATAGCTTGGAACATCACGGAAGGGCCGTTGGTCGAGAAATTAACCCAACTGAAGAACGCCGGTTACCCCGGCTACTACAGCGTGGAGCACCACACCGCGAAAAACGAATACACCGAAATCGCCATCCAGCTTGCCAAGGTTAGAGACGTGTTGGATCGGTGGCGGACTTGAGGCAACCCGGCCCGGGCAACCCCAATCCTTAGCGATGTGCGCGCGACCCTGACAGCGCGTTTAAAATATCCACCTTTTGTAGGAGGCGAGGTGACGAGACTCAATTATCTTCGAAAAAGCGGGTTTATTCTGAGACTCCTTACGTCGTCTCCTACTTTGTTAACGGGCTGCTAGCCGAAGCCGTTGGCTCCATTCTCTATTGTTGGCGTTCCAGCGATCTCAAGCAAGCCAACTGTTCCATTCATTGCGGTCTTCTTGCTGAATCTTCCGTCTCTGGTTTTCATGCGGCTTGTGATTTCCGAGGTGGCAACGTGTCTCACGGGGTCGCTCGGCCCAGCTAACAATGTCTTCCCAATCTTCTTTGGCACCGTCAACCTCGTTGATTGCACCGGTGGCACGTTGCGGATCCACGAGCGGCGGTCCGACGGCATGCAGTTTCTTGTTCAGCTCGATGACCAGACCAGTTACGTTGATGCCACCGGGGCCAACCTCGATTGCGCGGACATTCACATGGGAACGATGGTCACCGTCGAAGGGACGATCGACTACGCGACCGATCCCCAGATGATCACCGCGCTCGTCGTAACCATCTCGCCGCTGCCACCGCCGCCCCCACAGGCACAGTTCGACGTACGGTTCACGGGAGCGGTTGCCGCACTTGAT
>JADGRT010000160.1 GCA_017880715.1 Verrucomicrobiia bacterium
CACCTGATTGTTTAAATCCAGGTCGAAGCTGCCATTGGCATTGAGCCGGATGTTCAACGGCACAAAATTGGAGCCGGTAACCAAATTGGTAATGGAGGCCGTCCACGAGGAAACCACGCTGCCGCCAATTTTCAGGTCGATCGTGGGCGTAACCTCGCCCACGTCGGTGTTGACATAAGTATCGAACGAGATCGTCAGGCCTCCGCCCGCGCCCTCCACGGAAATTGGCCCGTCGGGAAGATCGGGCGCAAAATTAAAACTCCAGCCGTCTGCCGGCGTGGTGGAGCCGCCGCCAATGCGCACCATCATCGAAGCTCGGAAACCGTAAACAGGAGCCCCGTTGTCCAGGTCGCTGATGATAAAGGAACCGGTCTGGCTTCCCAGCGCCTTGGTGAGTTTTAACACACCCGAGCCGCCCACACCTCCCGTGGACTCGATCACCGTGTTGCCATACACACTGGTATCCGGCGGCACCAGGCCGTCGTTGAAGTTGGCGTTAAAGGTGCCCGCCCGAAGGCTGGTGAATGCGCTGGCCACAATAAAACCAAGCGCCCAAGACAATAATTTCCTCGATTTCATATAATAGATGTTGAACAGGCCATTAGCACAACAAACAATTTCGCAATTGTCAATAATAAGAGGCTGGAATGCCATGCTCCGAAAAAAGTGAGTTGTACCCTCGCGGCGCCGGCAACGCTGCCACAACGCGGCCATTCGCCTCCGGACCTGGCTGAAACACGCGCCCCAAGTTCCCTTGCGGCGCGCCACGGAGGCTGGCAAACTCCCCACGATGCGAGATATCTTCCGCGGTTGGACCGAAGCGGTCGAGACTTTCGTGCTGGACGTGATCTCCGAACGCCGGCGCGGAAAACGCGCTGCCATGGTGCGTTCGCTCTTGTACGGCTTGTCGAAGTTATTCGAACTGGCGGTTCGCACTCGGCGTTTCCTCTACAAAGTCCGCATCCTGCGAGGCTCCGCCCTGGGCGTTCAGGTCATCGCCATCGGCAACCTCACCGTGGGCGGCACGGGTAAAACGCCGGTGGTGGAGAAATTCGCCCGCGAACTCCAGGACCAGGGCCGCACCGTGGCCATCCTCTCCCGCGGTTACCGGTCCAAACCGCCCCCGCTCGGCAAACGGATGCTGAATAAACTGCTGTTTCGCGAGGACCGCACCCCGCCGCGCGTGGTTTCCGATGGCAAATCGCTGCTGCTGGATTCCGAACAGGCCGGCGACGAACCTTACATGCTCGCTTCCAATCTCAAGGATGTGATCGTGCTAGTGGACAAAGACCGCGTCAAAAGCGGCCGCTACGCCATCCAAAAATACGGCTGTGATACGCTCTTGCTCGACGACGGCTTTCAATACTGGAAACTCCGCGGTCGCCGCGATATTGTGCTGATCGACTGCCAGCAACCTTTTGGCAATGATCGTTTGCTGCCCCGGGGCACCCTCCGCGAACCCCCGTCCCACCTGGCCCGCGCCACCACGATTTTCATCACCAAGAGCGACGGTAAAACCAAGGAACTGCGGGCGCGCATCGCCCGCCACAACTCCAACGCCAGCGTCATCGAATGCGTCCATCAACCCATGTACTTCGAAGACGTCTTCACCGGCGAACGTTTCAGCCTGGATCGGTTGCGCGGCCGGCGCGTCGCCTCCGTCTGCGGCATTGCCCAGCCGGAAAGCTTCGAGGAAAGCCTGGTCAAGCTGGGCGGGGAACTGGTCTATGCCAAACAATTCGCCGACCACCACCGCTACACCCAGCAGGAAATCCTCAACGTCATCAACCGCAGCAAAAAACGGCAGGCCGAGTTCATCCTCACCACGCAAAAAGACGCCGTGCGCTTCCCCAAAATCGACCGGCGCGATCTCCCCTTCCTGTTCATGCGGGTCGAAATCAAAATCATCGCCGGCGCCAACGACTTCCAGGATTGTGTGCGCCAAATCTGTTTTCGCTAAGCCATGAATCCGCCGGCTGCCCACCCGCCCCCGCCCCGCCCAAAAATCCTGGTTCGCGGCGTGAACTGGCTCGGCGACGCCATCATGACCACCCCGGCGCTGCTGCGCCTGCGCCAGGCTCTGCCGCAAGCGGAAATTGTCCTGCTGACTCACATCAAATTGGCCGGTCTTTGGCCCCACCACCCCTCCATTAATGAGGTGCTGACTTTCTCCGACAGCGACCCTGTCTTTCAAATTGCCCGGAGCCTCCGAAGGCAGAACTTCGAGACCGCCCTGCTGCTGCCCAACTCGCCCCGTTCGGCTTTGGAAGCGTGGTGGGCGGGAATTCCCCGGCGCATTGGCTACGCCGCACGCTGGCGGCGCTGGCTGCTCACCGACCCCCTCGCGCATCGTCCCGGGTTGGTCGCCATGCACAAACGCTCGACGCGCGAAGTTTGGCGATTGATTAACACCCCGCCGGCAACTCCCCTGCCCGCTTTGCCCGCCACCGCGCACCAGATCCATCATTACCTGCATTTGACCGCAACCCTGGGCGCCGATTCACACCCCTTGGCGCCCCAGATTTTCGTTGCGGACGGGGAAATCCGGGCCGCCCAGCGCAAGTTTGAATTAGCATCCGATCCCCAATGGCCCTGGATCGGACTGAATCCAGGCGCGGAATATGGCCCCGCCAAACGGTGGCCGCGCGAACGGTTTGTGGCCGCCGCGCTTGAGATTCATCGGCGCTTCCCCTGCCGCTGGGTTTTATTCGGCGGTGACGGTGACACCGAACTGGCCGCTGGACTGGCGTCACAATTGGAATACGGACTCAAACGCCTGCCGGCCGAGGCGCGCCTGGGCCCTCCTCGGATGGTGCTCAATTTGGCGGGCGCCACCAGCCTGCGCGAACTTGCCTCGGTGCTGTGTGTCTGCCGTGTATTGCTCACCAACGACACCGGCCCGATGCATCTGGCGGCCGCGGTCGGCACGCCCGTGGTGGTCCCCTTCGGAAGCACCTCACCCGAATTGACCGGCCCCGGCTTGCCCGGCGATCCGCGTCATCATCTGCTAAAAACCGATGCCCCCTGCGCGCCCTGTTTCCTGCGGCGCTGTCCCATCGATTTGCGCTGTTTGCGCAACCAGAGCGTCGAATCCGTCGTGCAGGCGGTCCTGCAGGCGGCTCAGCGGACAACCTCCTGAATCCAAACTGTGCTTTGCCAACTCGAACCCTTGCTTTGACCACCTCGGAAAACAGTCTGCCGCCACCTGATTCCCCCGAACTAAAGGGCGATGTCAGATTCATCCCGGTCCGCTCGGAGCGGCAGGCCATGGACTGGAGCCTCGTGCTGACCAGTCAGGACATTGGCTCGACCCTGCTGCACCGACCCGAAGAAGGTCGCTGGCTGCTGGCGGTTGCCCCGGGCGATTATGCCCGCGCCCGTGAAGCCATCCGTTTGTATCAACGCGAAAACCGCACATGGGAATGGCGTCAACCGCTGCCGTGGACCGGCATGCATTTTCATTGGGGTGTCCTTTTCTGGTGCCTCGTGCTGCTTGGCCTCCACAGCTACGATGCCACCCACGGATACTCGCTGCGCAGCCGGGGCATACTCGATACACAGGCCATCCGGGCCGGTGAATGGTGGCGGTTGGTCACCGCGGTGAGCTTGCACGCCAACATCGCCCACTTGGTGTCGAACTTGACCATGGGCACCCTGTTTCTGGGCTTGGCCATGGCCCGTTTTGGACCCGGATGGACACTGTTGACCGCCTTGCTTTCCGGCGTCATCGGCAACGTCCTGGGTTGGTTGGTTTATCCTGAGCCCCACCAGGGACTGGGCGCCTCAGGCATGGTGATGGGCGGCCTGGGATTGGTGGCGGTTCAATCGATCGCCGCCTGGGGACGGCATCCCCGGCCCCTTCGCTTCCTGGCAACCGGCGTTCTATCCGGTACGTTTCTCTTCATCCTTTTGGGTCTCGATCCCAACACCGATGTCATCGCTCATGCCGGCGGCTATGCCGGCGGATTGATCTTCGGCATCCTGTTGGCCCAACTGCCGCAGCCAACGATCGAACACCCGGCCGTCAACCTCCTGTGCGAATTGTTGCTGGCCCTGCTGGTAATCCTCGCTTGGGGTCTCGCTCTACGATAGCCGGCCGCCTCACCGGCACTCCCCGTCAAGTCTGGCGGCCTCAGCCGCAGCCGAACCGCCAATAAACCAAGTCCGCGCCGCAGCAAAACTCCAGCCGCCGACCAAGACGGCAAGGCGGCAAGGTGTGCGGTGGACAAAAAAATGATCCGATCGGATCATTTTTTTGTCCACCTGTTAAGCAGAAGGCAAAGTGGGTGGCGGTAATCAATCCGCAGTTTCAAACTTGAAACTCCCCTTCAATTGACGCCCCTATCCCTAACCTGTAGCTTCTTGGTATGGCAAATGCCGTTGAAACACCATTAACCGATTGCGGACAGGTCACCGCGCGACCGCCGCTGCCGCCGGAGAAACTGGGGGCGTTGTCCCGGGATATTCTGGCCCTCAAACGCCAATTGAACGCCGTCATCCTGGCGCATAATTACCAGGTTCCGGAAATCCAGGATCTCGCGGACTACGTCGGCGATTCCCTCGGCCTCTCCCAGCAGGCGGCTCACACCCGCGCCGACGTCATTGTCTTTTGCGGTGTTCATTTCATGGCCGAGACCGCCAAAATCCTGAACCCCAAGAAACGGGTGATTCTGCCCGACCAGGATGCCGGCTGTTCCCTGGAGGAAAGTTGTCCCCCCGCCAAACTGGCCGCTCTGCAGGCGACTAATCCCAAGTTCTATACCATCTCCTACATCAACTGCAGCGCCGGCGTGAAGGCGCTCAGCGACGTGATCTGCACCAGCGGTAACGCGGTTAAAATCGTCAACGCGGCTCCGCCAGACCGTGACCTGCTCTTCGTCCCCGATGAAAACCTCGGCGCCTGGGTGCGCGAGCAGACCGGCCGCCCCATGACCTTGTGGCCGGGCAACTGTTACGCCCATGTCGAGTTTACCCACGCCAGCATTATGCGGGTGCGCCGCGAATATCCCGACGCCCCGGTGGTGGCGCATCCCGAATGCACCCGGGCCGTCCGCCTGCTGGCCAACGAAATCTGTTCCACCGAGAAAATGGTGACGTACTGCCAACGCTCTCCCGCCCAAACCATCATCATCGCAACCGAAGCGGGCATGCTTCACCGGCTTAAAAAGGAATGCCCGGGCAAGCAGTTCATCGCCGCGCCCACCGATTCCTGCCGCTGCAACGAGTGCAAGTTCATGAAGCTTAATACGCTCGAAAAACTCTATGACTGCCTGGCCAACCAGAACCCAAGGATCGAACTGAGCGAAACGATCATGAATCGCGCCCGTATCCCCATAACCAGGATGCTGGAAATCTCCGCCCGACCGAACGCCTGAGTGGCCCTGGGCGCGAAAATTCTACTTCTTCTCCCCCACTAAATCGTGTTCAATAGCCGCCAGTGGCCGGGCGGGTGCAGCCGCTGAAATCGGCGGCGATTTTGAAAACTGGAACGTGATTTTTTAACGAACATTATGTCAGGACATAGCAAATGGTCCAAAGTTAAGCACTTTAAGGGCGCGGTTGACGCCAAGCGGAGCAAGATCTTTTCCAAACTGGCCAAAGAAATCAGCATTGCGGCCAAACTGGCCGGGGGCGATCCCGACATGAATCCGCGCCTGCGCATGGCGCTGTTGCAGTCGCGGGGCGCCAACATGCCCTCGGACAACATCGAGCGCGCCATCAAGCGGGGCACCGGCGCGGGCGAAACGATCAACTACGAGGATCTCACTTACGAGGTTTACGGTCCCCACGGCGTTGCCATGCTGGTGGAATTGAGCACCGACAACCGCAATCGCACGGCCGCGGAAATTCGCAGCCTGCTCACCAAAAATGGCGGCTCCATCGCCACCGCTGGCGCCGTCACCCGCCTGTTCCACCGGAAAGGCCAGCTCATCATCTCCCGGGAAGCCGCCCATGAGGATCAATTGATGGAACTGGCCCTCGAAGCCGGCGCGGAGGATTTCAAGGCCGAGACCGAAGGCTACGAAATCCTCACCGACTTCGCCAACTTCCTGGCCGTCCATAAACAGGTCGAAGCCAAAGGCATCAAATGCGAGGTCGCGCATGCCACCTGGCTGCCTGTTCTGCCCTTGCCCGTCAGCGCCGCCGCCGCCCCGTCCGTAACCAAACTCATCGAAGCGCTGGAAGACCACGACGATGTCAAAGAGGTTTACACCAACGGCGAGTTTGCCGATTAGAACGAGTCGTATGGCCAATGGCTTCCCAACTGCGGCAGGGAGACATGTCCTCTCCTAAAGAATCTCTTGCCTTGCGGCTGTTGCGCCGGCTGGCGGATGGGGTCTATCGCTATCCGCGATTATTCTTCTACCCGCAGGCCGTTCTGATGGTGTTGAGCCTCTGGTACACCTTCCATCACCTGGAGTTCAACACGAGCCGCAACGATCTGGTGGGGCGCGATAAAAAATACCACCAGATCTTCCTCAACTACCGCCAGGAGTTCCCCGGCCAGGATGACTTGGTGGTCGTGGTCGAAAGCGAGAACACCGAAAAAAACCGTCAGTTCGTCGAACGGCTGGGTGCCCGGTTGGAAGCGGAAACCAACCTGTTCACCGACGTTTTCTACAAGGGCGACCTGAAAATGATGGGACCCAAGGCGCTGCTGTTTCTGGATGAAAAAACGCTGGACGAGCTGCAGAAGACACTGAAGGAATATCGACCGTTCATCAAGCAATTCACGGCCGCCACCAACTTGAATTCGCTGTTCCAATTGGTGAACCGCCAGTTCCGTACCGCCAAACCGGAACAGAACGCCGAGAACGAATCGATGGTCCGCGCCCTGCCGGCCCTGGAACGGATCGTCAACCAGGCCGAAGCCAGTCTCCGCCGCCCCGGAACCCCGCCCTCCCCCGGCCTCAAT
>JADGRT010000161.1 GCA_017880715.1 Verrucomicrobiia bacterium
TGGCGGGCCGCGCACGGGAAAGGCCGGCGGCCGGGACGGCATTTGCCCCGCCAACCAGGTCGCGTGCAGGATCAGCGGACGCGGACAAACATACCGCCCCAGATACCGCAGGGCGTTCTCCCCGTTGCCCACCGCCTGCACATCCACCACCCAGCGACGCCGCTCCCAAATTCGGGAGTCACGGAGGGCCATCATCGGCGAGCTGATTCGTTCGGCGCGGGAGTACACCGGGGGAAAACGTGTAGGATCGGAGGTTATTCATTTGCGGATAGACGCCGATGATCACAGTTTTATCCGTGACATGCCCGTTATCCGTAGTTACTATCGGGCGCCTGAATCGCAACCACCACACCTCACAGTAACCCGAACACACCATGAACCCACCATCCAACAATCTCCTTAAGGATATCCTTTGCCACCTTCATCCAGCACTTCCGGGGATGTTGTTCGCGGTGCTCACACTGCTCTTCGGCTTCGGCCTGGGCATCGTCTTCGGCCTCAACGAAGACATGATCAAGTCACGGCTGAAAGCATCCGCCGCCGAAGTGCGCGAATCCGTCTATCACGGCAACGACGCGGCGATCAAAACCGTGCTCGAAAAGTCGTGGGGGTATATGCAACGCGCGCATCTGCACGCCAGCGGCCTGGGCGCGATGGCCGTGGGCCTGATTCTGCTCGTGAGTCTGCTCGGCACGTCGCCCGGTTTGACGCGCGCAATCAGCCTCGGCCTCGGCGCGGGCGGACTGGGTTATTCTGCGTTCTGGCTGTGGGTCGGTTTCCGCGCGCCCGCGCTGGGTGGCACGGGGGCGGCCAAGGAGTCGCTAAAGTGGCTCGCCATGCCGTCCTCTGGCGCAGTGGTGCTCGCGACCGCCGCCGTAGCCGCCCTGCTCATCACTGCGATCGTCCGACGACGGCAGCCCAGCCCACCAAATGATGCCGAATCCAACCCTTAAGAAACCCCCAAGAAATCATGGGAACACGATCGCCGGCGCGGGCAGCTCTCGCTGGATTTGCGACAATCGATACCCAAATCCGGGGCCACTGACCGTTGATAGGTCCACCACACCCTGACGGCGCTGATATAATCCCGGATGCACGCGCGCTTCCGGCGCGGAGGCTTCGGGATAAAATTGCATGCCATTGGTTTCCACGCCCATGATGGTTCCCACCTGCGCGGCAAGCTGCACATGGGGAATCTGCGCCAGCATTGGATTGGTTAAATCCTGCACCATCAACGTCATGCCATGAGCCTTGGCCCAGCAGGCGCTCAACAAGGCCCCGGTTTGGGTCTTGCAGGTTTTCAGGGCCACGCCGGTCCAGCCCAGTTCCCGCCCCAATTTCACGAGCCGCCAATCGTGCGCGCTTTCATCCAAAAAGAGCGGTTTACGGGCTGAGACACTGTGCACATCGATCCGGTGCTGCTCCAACTCGTACGGAAAGGGCTGTTCCACGTAAAGGATCATGCCGAAGATGCGGGGCTGTTCATCGCGCAACCGATCCAGGATCTCGTTGACGTAGGTTGGATCGGTGACCGTGCAATTGAAGTCGGCCGACAGCCACTCCAAGTCGTGCGCCACGGCAATCTCGCCGACCCTGACCAAACGCCGGTAGTCCCAGGCGGCATCGTTCCCGCGCAGTTTTACCTTGAGGCATTTCAGACCGTCGTGCCGAATCCAATCCGCCAGCAAAACCGGATAGCCGTCATGGGGTTCCGTTCCGGTCAACTCGTGATCGTCCAGCAAATCGAGTCCGCCCACCAAATGCCAGGCCCTTAATCGCGTCGGCGGGGCGGCCACCAGAAAGTCAGCGGGATACCGGCCTTGAAACGAGCAGGGTGAGCCTGGGGTGGGAGTTAAAAACGCCGCCAAATCACGGCTTAGGAATTCCGCGCCATAGGTTTCATACACCGGTTTTCCCAGCCATTGGCCATAGGCATCGTGCAGCGCCAGGTCGAAAGCCGAGCAACAAACCAGGGCGGCAAGCCATGGCATCGGTTCCGCCAATCGCTCCGGTTGCCGATTAACCGCCTGCCATAATTCAGGCAGTCGTTGTTCCTGAAAATCATGGCCTATTTCGATCGGATGACCTTGAACCGCGAAGCTTGCCCAAGCGGCGGTCAGTTGCGCGCATAAATCCTTGAGCTGGCGATGGCGCGGTTCATAGGGCTGGCGACTGGGCCAAACCCATTGCACGCTAAGCGGCGTCTCGCCCCAGCCCTCGGCGGTGCGGCCGTGGCCATCGGTTACGGTCAGGCGCACTCGCGCGCACGTGACGGTCGTGAGGGTTTCCGGCCCAAATTTGAGCGGCACGCGAGTCTGCACGGGCAGGAAAAACAGAGCTGCTCCCACGACCCGAACATCGGTTGGTTTTGGCATCGGGGATTTTTTGACCCAATCAGCCAAAAACAACAAGTCTGGATTGAAACGTGATACGTGAATCGTGAGGGGCTGCCAAAGCGATGCGGAGGTTCAACGAGTATTGGTTGATTGCTGGATAAAGTGATTGGTGATGCCAGGCGTAAAGGGCGCCGGCTGGAGCCTCGCTTTCTTCCCAATTCCATCCATATTCGCCTCACTTCTTATGTTTTAATTCAAGATAATCCCCCGCCAGCGGAAGGCAAACGGTGATTCCTGTTGAGCCCGTGCCGCCCGGCCAGTAAGCTCGGTCCGATGAATGTATTCGTTACGGGCGGCGCCGGTTACATCGGTTCGATCTGCGTGGAAGAACTCTTGAACGCCGGCCAGACCGTCATCGTTTATGATGATTTGTCGGAAGGCCATCGATCAGCCGTGGATCCCCGCGCCCGATTCGTGACCGCCCAACCGCGCGATCCGGATGATGTCATCCGCGCGGTGCAATCCGCAAAACCCGACGCCATTCTGCATTTTGCCGCCAACGCCCTGGTGGGCGAGTCCATGACGAATCCGGGCAAGTATTTTCGCAATAATGTCGGCAACGGCGTGAATCTGCTCGAAGCCGCCCGCCTGGCCGGTGTGCGCAAGTTCGTATTCAGTTCCACGTGCGCCACCTATGGACCGCCCGATCATGTGCCCATGACCGAGGATTTGCCGCAACGCCCGATTAATCCTTATGGCGAATCCAAGCTCATGTTCGAAAAGATCCTGCAATGGTACCATCAGATCTTCGGCCTGGAATTCGTCGCCTTCCGGTACTTCAACGCCGCCGGCGCCACGGAACGATTTGGAGAACATCACCGGGTGGAGACCCATCTCATCCCGAACGTGCTTAAAGTTGCCCTTGGCCAGAAACCGCACTGCGAAATCTTCGGCACGGATTATCCCACGCCGGATGGCACTTGCATCCGCGATTACATCCATATCGTCGATCTGGCCCAGGCGCACATCCTGGCCATGGCCCCGGGCAAACAGGGATTCTACAATTTGGGTAATGGCGACGGTTATTCCGTGCGCGAAGTGATTCGCATGTGCGAACAGGTGACGGGACAGAACATCCCCGCAGTGCCGAAACCCCGTCGTCCGGGCGACCCACCCAAACTGGTGGCTGGCGCTCAACGAGCGATCCAGGAATTGGCCTGGAAACCCCGCCTCGCCAAGCTCGAAGACATCGTTACCAGCGCCTGGCGGTGGCACCAGGCGCACCCGAACGGTTACCCGGACTGATCCGTCCCTGAAAAGCAGAAAACAGAAATTTGGAAAGCTGAAATCGGAGAGCAAAGGACGGAGGGCGGGGTCCCTCCATCTCGGAGGGCGGAGTTACCCGACGCCCATTTATTTTGGGGCTCCCGGAGCTCGCCCCTCCGAGATGGGAATTACCGCTACTTCCCAGCTTTCGCCGATCCGTGTGGACAGAGATAACGCCAGGCTAATCCGGCGGCTACGATCGCAATGCCGCCGCAGGCCAGGTATGGCAAGGCCGGGTACGCGTCGAACAACGCCGCGGCAAAGATGGGTCCGGCGATCCGGGCCAGGCTGCCGGCGCTCTGCGCCACGCCCAGGTTGGCGCCTTGCTCGTGCGCCGGGGTCAACACGGAAATCATCCCAAAGATCGGCGGACGATTGATGCTGGAGCCCAGCGACATCACCGCCAGTCCCAGGAGGAACGTCCATAATAATCCGAGGTAAGGCAGCGTGGCCAAACTCAGTCCCAGCAGTACAAAGCTAATCATGATAAGCCGGGATTCTCCGAATTTTTGCACCAGTCGTTGAATCAGGCCTCCCTGAACGAACGTGGAAATGACACCTCCATAGGCGAACAAATAGCCGACGTGTTCCTGATCGTAATGAAACAGGTTGCTGGCCAGCAAGGCCAGGGTTGTCTCGTAACAAGCAAAGCAAAAGGTGGCCAGAAAGAACAATCCTATCAGCAATCCAATCCGGGGCTGCTGCAAGGTGTGCCGCCACTGGTTAAAACGCGGGCGCGCGGCCACGGGCTCGGAGGTCGGTTTCCAGCTCTCGGGAAGAACGACACAGGCCAGCAGAAAATTGACGCCACATAAGGCCGCCGCCACCCAGCCGGGCGCGGCCAGGCCCCAACGGGCGCTCAAAGCGCCAATGACCGGCCCAAAAATAAAGCCCAGGCCAAAGGCGACGCCAATCAGCCCCATCCGCGCCGAACGCTGTTCGGGCGGCGTGATGTCCGCGATGTAGGCCTGCGCCACCGTGATGTTGCCCCCGCAAATCCCGGCAAACGTTCGCGACGCCAGCAGCAGCCACAAACCCGCCGTCCCTTGCATGGAGGAAGCCAGGGCAAAAATGACATAAGAAACCGTGCCTGCCCCCAGGCTCAGCAGCAGCACCGGACGCCGTCCGATTCGGTCCGACCATCGCCCCCAGATCGGCGAGAAGAGGAACTGCATCACCGAAAACGAGGCAATGATGAGGCCGATCGTCAAACCGCTGGCGCCGAATCGCTTGCTGTAAAGTGGCAATAGCGGCATGACGATGCCGAAGCCAATCAGGTCGATGAAGACCGTCAGAAAAATAACGAGTAAGGAGGGTTTTCTCATGCCAGTTATCGGCGTCCTTGCCGGTTATTTGACCGAGGTCGAGGGGATGAGGTTTTGGCCGATGGCCCGTTCGAGTCGCGCCCGGGCCACCGAGTAATCGTGCAGTGCCACGATTTGAGTGGTGCGCGCCTCGGTGAGAGACGTCTGCGCGCCCAGCACATCCAGTTGGGTTCCGGTCCCGGCCTCGCTGCGAGCGGTGGCCAATCGCAGGGCTTCCTCCGCCTGTTCCACCACTTTTTTCTGCGACTCCAGCACCTCCTTCGCCTCGGAGTAGTAGGAGTAAGCCGTGCGCACCTCGAGTTCAATCCGGCGGGTGGTGTCATCGACGGCGATCTGCGCCTGCCGATAGCGAGCCTTGGCCTCGTCCACCTTGCCCTGGGTCAGCAACCCGTCAAAAATATCCCAGCTCAATTGGCCGCCGGCGAACCAGCCCGAAATGTCCATCGACATATCCCGGCTATAACTGGAATTGCGGGAACCGTAGCCGGTAAACACCTGGATGCTGGGCTTGGCGCCGCCGCGCGCGGCGGCGATGGCTTCCTGGCGCAGGCTCTCGGCTTTGCGCAGCGCGCCCAATTCGGGCCGCCGCTCCAAAGCCTGGGCCAGCGCCACCGGCAATGCCACATCGTACGGCACCGCTTCGAGTTTGCCCGACAGTTGCATCGGGAGATCCTCCCAGGTTTCTTTGGGCAGACGATAGCCCAGGAGATGGGCCAGGTTATTTTTGGCGATGCGACAGGCGTTCTTAGCCTTGATCAGTCGCGGGCGCGCATTGGCCCGCTCCACCTCGGCGCGCAATACGTTGAAGCGTGGCACGGTGCCGGCCTCATAACGCCGGGTCGTGTCCTCCAGTTCCTGAGTGAGCAGTTTCACCGAGGCCTCCTGAACCAGAATCTGCTGTTCCGCCAAAAGCACCTGGTCATACGCCACTCGGACCTCCAGCAAGGTGTCGGCCACCACCGCCTGGTGGTTGAACAACGCTTGATCTTTCATCAGCCGGGCTGACCGCAAGGCCGATCGCATCCGCCCCCCCTCAAAAATGGATTGCACAATTTGAACGTTGGCCGACCAATTCTGATCGGGGATGGTAATGGGAAAGGGCACGGGGATTCTCTCGATGGCCTGCTCGTCCATTTTCTGATAGCTGCTTCGGGCCCGCACCTTGGGGATGACGATGGCGCGTGTCTGCACCACCACGCCATACACCGCTTCCAGCTCTTGTTGGGATATTTGAATGGTGCTGTTCTGAACGAGCGACAGATTCAGACAGTCTTCCAGGGACAGCGGCTTATCGAGCCAGGCCAAAGTATTCGTAGGCGCCACCTGGTCGGCCGGCGAAGGGATGCAGGCCAGGAGCAGCCAACCGGCGGCCAACCAACCGGCGCTGACCAATCGTCGAGTCGAAAACATGCGAGCAGTTTAGTCCGGAACCCACCTTCGTCAAGCCGGGCCGACAGCGCTGTTCATGGGGCGCGGATGCCCTCATCCGCGCGAAGTTAAACGATGCGAACTCGCGGACGAGGGCGTTCCTTTCGCCTCGTCCTCGTCGGGACTTGGCGGTTTTGGAACTGTTGGAAAAAACCTGGCATGAAAAAACGAGGCTCCAGAGATAAGCGGCTATTGGCGTTGAAGAAGGAAAGCGACCGGGCCGTGCGCGACCAAATTCGACGGCTGTTAGTCCTGCCCATGAATCAGCGCACCCATTTCCTCCGGGTACGCCGTCCGGGTGGAGGCTCGCACCTGTAGTTTTTCTTTCGCCTGTTTGACGCCTTGCTTGGCGGCAACTCCAGCAGCCTTGGCGCATTCAGCGCGGGTGTTGACGGATGTGGATTTTGGCAATCTTGCCGAAACCCTGCCGTGCTGTGCAAGTGCTACTTGGCAGCGGTCCAGAACATCGCCGCCATCAT
>JADGRT010000012.1 GCA_017880715.1 Verrucomicrobiia bacterium
GTTTTCCTAAGGAAGCCAGGATTTAAGAGCAAAGCACCAGGTGCCGCACGGAGGTCATGTTTTTGTCCCGGAGGGACTTTTGAAAATAGCCCGGCGTTTTAACAGATTTTTCGGAGGGGTGGTTTATTAGACAGTGCCGAGAATTATTTGAAGCGGAAATCCAGTTTAAAGTTATAGAGCCAAGGAACACGGGGATTGACCCCTTCTTTTTTGAGCCGCTCGGGCAGGTTTTCAAATTGGTGTTTCCATTGTTCGGCCTTGGGCGCGTTGTAGTAAGTGACCACCACCGTATCGCCCTGGACCCGCACATCCCCCTCCAAGCCGCTGAAAAGATCCTGCGCCAAATGGACCGCATCCCACTGGGCAAAAGGCAGGCCGAGGCGTTTGCGCAGTTGGAAGATGACCGCTTGGGCCAGCAAAGCCATGGTCATTTGTCCCAGGCGAATGTGCAGGTTCATCGTGCCGGCGCGATCCCAGCCTAAGTGCTGATCGAAACGGAAGAACTCCTCGATATGCCATCGTTTCGGAAAATCAGCGGTCAGGGTGGGCACTTCCGGTCGGGATCGGGTGCAGCAGAAGCCCTTAAAATGACAGGCTTGGGGTGGTTCACCGGTGCGTTGAATATAACGGCGGCAGGGTTCGCTCTGGGTGGTGCGCCGCGGCCAATAGCCTTCGGTGGCAATGGCGAACCCAGCCCAATGGCGGGCGAAGCGGTTGGCGGGCAGGGCCTGATAGTAGCGCTGGAGGCCGGCGGTCTGACGCAGCGGAACCAACAGGTCAAAGGGGGTGTTCTGGCGGACATGATCGAGCAGTTCCACGGCGAAGTGCTCGACGTCGGCCACGATCAAAGGACGCTTGGAAGCCTGGGTGGGTAAGATTTGTGCGGCTAGGCCGAGCAGTTCCTGCGTGGCTTGGGTAAGGGCGCGGGCGCTGCTGGCATTAACCAGGCAGATGGGTTGGCCCGTTTCGGCGTCCAGGAGGAAGAAGGTTTGGGCCTGCTTGGTGGCGGGTTGGCCCGATGCGGGACGACGCTGGACCATGTCCCGTTTGGAATAGCTGACCAAGCGGTGAGGATCCAACACCAGGAGTCGCCCGGAGAAATGGCCGCTGGCGCGACGCAATTTGCCCAGCGCGATTTGGAGTTGCTGGGCCTGGGCTACGGTGTGAGCTTCGAGCAGGTCGTGCAAGGCTCCGTCGGTGGGCAAGTAGGGCAACCCGTTGGCTAATTCAAAGCCTTTGTGGCGCAGCGAACGGTCGGCGCGCAGCGTGGGACGACAAAGGGCGGCCTCATGCACCAGATGCAGGGCGAGCCGCGGGGCCAGTGCCTGATCGTCCGAGTCGCCGGACCAAGTCCGCAATAGATCCCAGGTGCCCAAGCGGAGATGTTCGGGCACCAGCAGCCACAACCCCAACAGGTTGCCGGAAACCTTATCGGCCAGGAGTTGTCGGACTTGGCGCTCCAGGCTGGCGGGGTCGGCGAGTTGGTGCCTTTGTCGTTTTCCGCTGCTTTGAGTGGGCAGCAAGAGCGGCGGGTTTTGGGGGTTGAGGGCGTAGAGTTTTTTTTTGCAGGCCGTAGTCGGCGATCACTCGTTGGACACTGCGCAGGCTAATGGGGAAGTGAGTTTGGCGCAACTTTTGCGCGATCACGTCGGGGGAGGACTCGGGGTCCAGGAAGCGATAGCGCAAGACTTGGCGAACGGCTTGGTCGGTGCGCCGGTAAGCGGATTTGGGTCCGGTCTTTTGGGGTTGGAGGGCGGGGAGACCGCCGCGTTGGTAGGCGGCGAGAATTTGATAATAGCGCTGCCGGCAATAGCCATATTTTTGAGCAAGGGTGGTGATGTTAGCCGCCAGACATTGGCCTTCGACGAGCATGAGGAAGCGGTGAGCCAGTTCGTCGGTGGGTTCAATGGGGAGGCTGCCGGCCGAGCCGGTGAGTTGGTGAGCCGTGGGATCGAATTGTAGTGGCGTATTCATGGGAAGAGAATAGGGGAAGAGGGGGAGTATGTCTAATAGATTATGGCATTAACCGGCGCTTATATTGGATGATAGTGGTCATATATCGAACTAATAATGCCACATATTATTAGACACAATGGGTAAGGCGAAAAACCCAGCGTATTCTGAGGCTGCGGCGACTGTCTAATAAACCACCCCTCCGAAAAATCTGTTTCAACGCTGGGACCGGGGCTCGGGCGTGCCAAGTCCCGAAGGGACGGCTGAAAACCACAAGTTCAACCGTCCCTTCGGGACTCAACCGTCGATCCATCCGCACCCGGCGTTAAAACGCCGGGCTATTTTCAAGAGTCCCTCCGGGACAAAAACACGGCCTTCGTGAGGCACCTATAGCTCAAATCCTAGTGGCATTGGACCAGGAGGTCCGCCCCACGTTGGGAAGCCCTCATTCGGAGATGCGCCCATGAGCGGCAAGCCGGCCGGGACGCGCGCCATTTGGGTTGCGGCCAAACGGCGCTGGAATAATTGCCGGGTTTAGGTTAAACCAGGTAACGATCATGAATTTTCGCCTTTTGAACATCCTTGTCGGCGCCGGCAGCCTCCTGCTGGCCAGCCCACCCGTCATCGCCAAAGAAGTCATGGAACCGCCATGTAATCTGCCGGTCGCCCACGAGGTGGATGTCGTTGTCGTCGGCGGCAGTTCCGCAGGCGTCGCTGCCGCCGTCGAAGCCGCGCGAAACGGGGCGCGCGTCTTTCTCGCCGCACCGCGCCCCTACCTGGGCGAGGATCTTTGCAGCACCTATCGACTCTGGCTCGAAGCCGGCGAACTTCCCACAACCGAACTGGCCCGGGAACTTTTTCAACCCGCTCGCACGCCCTCCGTGATTCGGCCCAGCGTTCCCTTTTCATACGCCGCCGACCAGCCATCGGCCAGTGTCCACAAGGACACATCGCCGCCCTCCCGTCTCAGTGATGGCAAATGGACCAACGCCGCCAGCGAGAGCGTTCAATTCGATGGCAATGTCGTTCTACACATCGATCTGGGACAGGAACGAAAAATACAGAAAGTCCACTTGCTGGCTTACCAGCGCAACGACGACTTCGAAGTAGGCTCGGTCCAAATCGCTTCCAGCCCCGACCAGAAGGAATGGAAGCCTCTGGCCGTCATTGAAAACGACAAACTCGGGCAAGGAACTTATGAAGGTCCCGCCCTGGATTTGTCAGCCTCAACCGTTATCCAAACACGTTACCTAAAATTGGAGGTGGAAAAGGGGCCTCAGTCCAAACGAATTCTTTTAGGCGAAATCGTCATCGAAGACCAACCGCCTCCGGCTCCGCCCACCGCCCCGTCACCTCAGCCGCGAGTGGCCACACCCATGCAGATCAAACGGGGTTTAGATCAGGCCCTTATCCAAGCCAAAGTCCCGTTTTTGTATGCCAGTTTCGTCACCGATCTTCTTCGCGATCGCCAAGGCCAACCCGCCGGCATCGTCATCGCCAACCGCTCCGGCCGGCAGGCCGTGCTGGCGAAAGTCATCATTGACGCGACCGAACGGGCCACTGTGGCGCGCCTGGCACGAGCGCCATTCACGCCGTATCCCGACGGCCTGCAAACATTCCGATGGGTAGTGGTCGGAGGACAACGCCCCACCAGCGACAATCTCAGCGTGTCCCGGCGCGGCCAGCCTATCAAGATCACTGACCGCAAAGGCGCAAATCATGAGTTGACGGAATATCTGGTTCGGATTCCCATGAAGGATGGCAGTTTTGCCTCTTGGGCGGCCGCCGAACAGCTCGCCCGGGATTTGACCTGGACCCAGGAGCAGGTCGATGGCTCGGAAGTGCCATTCCAAATTCCTCCCGATCATATCCGCGGCCAAAAATCCCAGCGTGGCGCCTGGCCGGGAGCCGATCAGATTGACTTGAAAACGTTCCAGCCGGAAAAATGCGATCGCTTACTGGTGCTTGGTGGTTGCGCCGATCTGTCTCGCGAAGCTGCGACTGAGTTGGTTAAGCCCTTAAACTTCATCCGAGTTGGAATCCGCGCAGGGAAAGCCGCCGCCGCACTGGCCTTGAATCTGCCCCAAGTCGAGGGCGTGCGCCTGCCCGGCACCACCGCCTCCCCTGCCCTGTCCGGTGAAGTGCGCGAAATCGCTCCCGAAACCTCGCCTCGCCAAATCAATTCGCGTCGTATTCCCGCCGAACGCCAGGCTGTGCCCGTGCTGGCTGAATATGATGTGGTGGTGGTGGGCGGCGGCACCGGCGGCTCGCCCGCGGCCATCAGCGCGGGACGCCAGGGCGCCCGAACGTTGTTGATCGAATATCTTCATACCTTGGGCGGAGTTGGCACCGCCGGTTATATCAGCCAGTATTATTACGGTAATCGCGTCGGGTTCACGCACGAGGTCGATGAAGGCATCGCTGCCTTCGGCGACCCGGAAACCCGTCGCAACGCCGGCTGGAATCCCGATTGGAAATCGGAATGGTATCGGCGCGAGTTGCGCAAGGCCCGCGTCGATCTTTGGCTCGGCACGCTAGGCATCGGCGCTTTCGTCGAAAACGGGCGCGTGCGCGGAGTGGTTGTAGCCACGCCGCAGGGACGCGGCGTGGTGCTCGCCAAAATGGTTATCGACTCCACGGGCAATGCCGACATCGCCGCGGCGGCCGGAGCCACCTGTCGTTACACCGACGACACCGATATCGCGGTTCAGGGAACCGGTCTGCCGCCGCGGGAACTGGGCGGCCGTTACACCAACACGGACTACACCTTCGTGGACGACACGGACATCATCGACCTATGGCGCACGTTTGTCATGGCCCGGCAGAAATTTGCCGCGGCCTACGATCTCGGACAACTGGTGGACACGCGCGAACGCCGCCAGATGATCGGCGAATTCACGCTGAGCCCCATGGATATGATGCTCGGGCGCACCTTCCCTGACACCGTGGTCATCACCAAGAGCAATTTCGATTCGCATGGCTACACCGTGCATCCGATGTTTCTCATTCGTCCGCCGGACCGCGAAGAAATGGCGGTGCAGGTCCCATTCCGGTGTTTGATTCCCCGGGGGCTGGACCGCATCCTGGTCACTGGCCTGGGGGTAAGCGCCCACCGCGATGCCTTGCCGGTCATCCGCATGCAGGCCGATATCCAGAACCAAGGCTATGCCTGTGGCGTCGCGGCCTCGATGATCACGCGCCAGAACTGCACGGTGCGCGACTTGAACCTTAAAGAACTGCAAAGACACCTGGTTCAAAAAGGTAACTTGCCCGAAACGGTTCTGACGAATCAGGATTCGTTCCCCATCCCCCCTGAGCGCATGGCCCAGGCCGTGACCCAAGTCGCGCACGATTATGACGGACTCGAAGTGCTTCTGACCAATCCTGAGGCCGCCCAGCCGCTCTTGCGCGAGGCTCTGTCGCGATCGACGGCGCCTTCAACACAACTTATTTACGCCCACATCCTGGGAATGCTCGGCGACCCGGCTGGCGCGGGAGTGTTGATTCAAGCCGTTACCGGCGCGGTCTGGGACCAGGGATGGCGGTACACGGGCATGGGACAATATGGCATGAGCCTGAGCCCGCTTGACAGCCTGCTCATCGCCCTGGGACGTACCGGCGACAAGCGGGGTCTTGGCCCGATACTCGCCAAGGTTGGCGAACTGCAGGCCGAGAGTGAGTTTTCTCACTTTCGTGCTGTGGCGATGGCGTTGGAATCGCTGGCCGATCCTTCCGCCGCCAAACCTCTGGCCGCGCTGCTCCAAAAACCCGGCATGACCGGCCATGCCATCACCAATATCGAAGCCGCCCTGCGTGAAAATCCCGCCAGCGCCACCGATACAACCACACGCAACCGCGCTCTCACCGAATTAATCCTCGCCCGCGCCCTGTACCGCTGTGGCGACGACCGGCAGTTGGGCGAAAAAATCCTCAAACAATATGCCCAGGACTTGCATGGCCACTATGCCCGCCACGCTCAGGCCGTTCTCAATAAAGGTCCCCGCATCCTGGTGAAGCCGGAATAGCCGGATGCCGTACTTAGGGTCCATACAAAACTAACCCTTAAATTCCCCTTCTTACTGGCGATCTTAGCAGTGCAATCCGCCCAAATCGTCTTATCTTTTACCACCCCCATTTTTCTGCCTCGGTTCCGCTGTTCGACGGACCTGAGCCCATTCGTTGTTTCCATTCGTTGTTTCCATGGCTGACGCGCCAGAGTATGGCATGTTTATTGCTATATTCCAGCCGATTTATTCAAATCAGCTTGTTAGGACGACAGTTGCGCAATTTTTGCTCACATGGGTTTTAATCGACAAAAGCGAAATAAAACGCCGGCGCCTATAACTGGCGGGAAACGACACTGGTTTTTCCTCGCGGGTGGAATGGCATTCGGTTTCGCGTTGGGTTTGTGGGTCGCGGTTCGAGGTTATTTTCCCGGTTCCTCCCCGTTTCCAAGTTCGGCTCATGTGGGTGTCCCCCTTAGCCAGAACATCAGTTCCAATTGGTGCTCGCCCAAGAAACCGTGGGGAAATCTCGAATTTCAGAACATCACCATGGAAAGGCCGCCGGAATTCGTGCCGGAGCTCCCCGCCATGGCCCTGGAACCCCGCTGGTTTTTCGGCAACTGGGCGCCGTCTCAAATCCAAGCCCTGTTAAGTTCGAGCGATCTGACGGAGACTCAACGTCACGCATTGCTGGACACCCAACGATGGCAAAGCAGTACGAATGGCTGGTCGATCGCGCCCGGCACCAATGTGGCCTGGAGTTTGAGCCGCAAGGCGCGCCAGCAAATTTACACCACCCTGGCCCAATTCCCCGAAAACAATCCACAATGCGTGCCCTATCGCTTCCCGCTGGCCCACGAAGAGGAATGGCTGGCCAACAGCGGTCTGGCATCCAACACGTTAAGCCTGACCCGCAGCTTGATTTATCGCCGTGGCCAGTCAGCCTGTTTCTCCGATGTCGAGATTCTCTCGGTTCTTCCCTCGGAAGCCGAACGACACCGGTTGATTCGAACCCTATCGCGGTTTCCCGCGGTTTTTGTCAACCTGCGAGTGGACTCCAACACGGTGCTCGAACCGATCATCCAATTCTGGGAACAGACCCGGCCGAGGCAGGATACCCAGCCCTTCCTGGAATCGCTGGCCCGTTTGCCGGGCAGTCCCACTATTAATATCGCCTATTTTCTGCCGCCGTTTGCCCGCACCCGGATGTACACGTATCCCGAGGGCAAGCTCGATAACCAGAACTCGGGCCAGGACTGTTTCTGGACGGCCATGAATTTTTTCAATCGCCGGATCGACAGGCGCCTTTCGGACCCGCAAAAACGCATGCAGATCCTCAAGACCGGCTATACGGAGATCAAAGGCCATCCAAACATTGGAGATATCATCCTGCTTCTGGACAAGGACCAGATTCCCATTCACGCCTGCGTTTACATCGCCGAGGATGTCGTGTTCACCAAGAACGGCGGAACCCGGCTTTCCCCCTGGCTGCTCATGAAAATATCCGACATGCTCTCGTATTACATGGAAACACAGCCTTTGCGGGTGGCGATCATGCGACAAAAAGGCAGAAAAGCGCCCCCGGCTTCCCTTAACTCTCTGAATGCCATCAAACGCGATGTGCCGACCGCCGCCGCCGCGGCCAATCAACGGGCCAAACTCATCGATTAACATCGAGTGCTGTCGTCCGTCGTTTCGCCGACGGAACTGGCCGAGGAATTCACTGTTCCCCGCCCTATCAGGACTTAGTAAAACTCCGCCCTCCGAGAGCTACGCGTAGCGGCGTCTCGGCAGAGCGCCGCATTCCTTGCCCGAAACCGTTAAGTTGGCGGCGCTCTTCCGAGACGCCGCTACGCTCTGGCCTTTGGCTGAACCTACCGGCGGACCGGCAAAACCGGCAAGCTCGGCGGCCCCCCGGGAACGGGCGGAGTGCTGTACCCGATGGGCAGGTCCGGAGTGCTCAACGGGGTAGGCGGCAAGGGCGGGAAATTTCCGCGCGAAATTTGATCCCGATTCACCTCGCGATTGAGTTCCATCATGATCACGGATTCATCGTGCTGAGCTTGTGATTGCTGCTCAGTTTGTATTCTGACCGCCCGGGATGGCAGGCGAAATTGGGAGTTGATGTCGATGCCCGAATTGGCGCCCCCCTGAGGCGACAATGGCGTGGTCAGGGAAGCACCCGGTGCCATTCGAGGCATTCCGCCGGGCATATTCGGCATCCCCGCCGGCATGACACCGGGTGGTAAATTGAGGGCCGGCACGCCCGGCATTCCTGGCACCATACCCGGCACTCCGGGCGCCCCCGGCGGTGGCATGGCCGCCATCGGGTTCTTGAGGCCGTCCACCTCGAAAGTCATCACCTTCTCCACCCCGGCGGTGCGCACCTTGACCGATCCCGCTTTGGTGTCGATTTCCAAAACCTCCAAGGAATCCTTGCCCTCGCCCTCGGAAAGACTGCAGTACTCAGGTGTCTTGCCCGGCAACGACACCATGAAATAGGCTTTCTTGACCTTGTAAGTGTTCGAAATGCCCGTGATCTTGACATTACTGGGCGTGACTGGCGGTGTGGGCGCCGTCTGAACCGGGGGCGGAGCCGGATCCTTCAAACCGAAGACGTTGCGCCCGACAATGTTCTGATAGGGATTGCTGCTGGCTTCGGTGAGCGCGCCCTGAACATCGGCGCCCAGCCAAATACCCCCGGCCAGCAAGATTAACGATTTGTCCATTCGAATCACAAACACAAAATAAACGATCACCTGGTAAAACACCAGCCCGGAATTTTAGTTGCGTTCGCGGGATTCCAATAGGCCCACCGATTTCCCAATCCGCAGCCCATCCGAAAACGCGAATTCAGCTTGCCTGCGCTGACGGCATCGATTATGTAATCCAGCTATAACCTGAAGAGGTAATCATGGAAGAGAATTTTATTGACTTCAAATGCCCCGGTTGCGGCGACCCGATCTCCTTTCCGGAATCGTTCCGGGGATTGCTCCAGGAGTGCCCCGGTTGCGCGGAAAGCGTGATGGTGCCCTCCGATGGCAGCGGGGTGGGCCGGCAGCCACCCCTTCCCCTGACCACCGACCGGTTGGTTCTCCGGCGGTTGCGCGGGACCGATTGGAAGGACTTGCTGGAACTCACCTCGGACGAGGAATTGTTTCGTTACTTGGAAGGCCGGCCGCTCAGTGAAGAGGAAATCCTGCAGTGGCTCGAAAACGACCGCCATGCCAAGCTGACCACGCCCAACCAAACGTTCTGCCTGGGGATGGAACTTCGGGACGGCGGCAAGCTGGTCGGCTATCTATCGCTCGGCTTCACCGAACCCCAGCGTCTCCAAGTCGGGTTCAACCTTTTTCTGAGCCAAAGTTGCCAACGGAAGGGTTTGGCAGCCGAGGCGCTTGCCGCCATGCTCGAGTTCTGCTTTGCGGGCATCAGCTTGCACCGGGTCACCGCGTCGTGCGACAGCCGGCACGCCGCGGCCTGCCGGCTGTTCGAGAAAGCCGGCCTGAGGCGTGAAGGCGAATTTCTGAAAGACCATCGCCTGAACGACGAATGGGCCAACACGGTTCACTACGCGCTCCTGAAAGAAGAGTATCGGCGATCCTAACCACGATTCTTTCGTCCTCGTCCTTCGTCCTCGAAAAAAACCTTGAATCGAGGACGAGGGACGAGGACGAGGACGAAAAGGTCCCGCGCTCCATCATTTCACCGGGGCCGGATTGCCTTTAATGAGGGTCTGCTTCCACACGTTAAACCGGGCGTTGTAAGGGCCATGCGAGCCGTTCTTCTCGCCATGTTCACCCAAGGGAAGCACCACGATTTCCTTCGGTCCGCGCAATTGGTTGCAGGCGGCAAAGACGCCAGGTGACGGGCAGGTCGTGTCGATCAAGCCGACGCCGACGAGCACCGGACATTTCACCTGCGAAGCGAAGTTGACTACATCGTAGTACCGGGCGGCATTGCGGACCTTGGCCTCATCCTTGCCCTTGACCTGCCAATGCCACATCGGCCAGCCGGGAAGACGATCGGCCAGCGGCCCATTCAGGTCGCAACCGGCGGGGACGCAAGCCATGACCGCTGAAATCTTCGGGTGCAGGGCTGCGGTTACGAAGGACTGCAAACCACCCTGGCTGCCACCGGTGACGACCAGCGTGCGTCCGTCCCAATCTGAACGTTCGGTGAGGTATTGCGCGGCCCGGAAACAGGAGAGGTACATCCGCAGGAAATAGCTGGTCTCACGGTCGTCGTTTCCAATCGAAGGATAGTCCTTCAATGGGCCGGCGGCCTGGTCCGTGTAGAACTGCTCACGCTCGTCAATGGGCAGGTCATGGGCATTGACGTTGAGCACGAGCCAACCCTCGGCAGCGCGGTCAGTCACCCAGCCCTTTTGCAGGGAGTAAACGCCTGCCCACTGGACGATCAGCATGGCCGGAAGCTTGTCACCTTGTTGGGGACGGGCGAGTTGGCCGCGGATGTGAGAGCCGCGAATGTTGTCCAGGGTGATCTTGAAGTAATCGACGTTGGTTTTGCCCGCGTCGGCGGGGGCCAATTCCGGGTTCATGGGTACCGACGCCAGATCCTTGAGCTTGCCCTGCCAGAAAGCGTCGAAGTCGTCCGGGCGGGGTAAAGCGGGCTGGATTTTATCGGGCGAGACGAGCGCGCCGCCGAGGGTCTTGAGTGGTTTGGCGTTCGTGGTGGTAATGCTTGCCTCCACGAGCAGCCAGCCTGGCTCATCAAGTTTGGCTTCGATTTGCCCCTTGCCTTCTGAAAGGGTGGCCTTGCCCTTGGCCAATTCAGCCAGGCCGCCTTGCTTGAGGATGTAACTAACTTCGGAGACATCGACCCCTTTAACCTGAAGGTTCCAGCGAATGGTCTGGCCGGGCTGATAAATGCCCTGGGCGTGGTCGGGGGCGACGATGATCTCCTGGCAGCGGGATGCGGCCGGCACGAGGAGACAAAGAGCAACGGCGAAGATCGAGGAGCGGTTGTGAGGTGTCATGGTTTCTCTGGTGATGAATGGATTGCCATCGCGTTCCGATCGTTGTTTGAATTACGTTGTTATCCTATGCCATGTACCGAGCGGATGCCAAGACAAACACACGCGGCGTGGCGGCACTGGAACATACCAACTCACTTTTCCGGAGCGCGGACATTCCTGTCCGCTTGGGTGTTTGCCAGCACAAAGAGGCGGACAGGAATGTCCGCGCTCCCTGCTCACGCGCGCGTCGAATATGCCTTCGCCAGACCTCTGGCGCGTTCGACCAGCGCCAAATCCCGGGCCAACTCCGCAAACCGGAACCGGGGCAGCCCGCTTTGCTGCTGGCCCAGGAATTCGCCCGGCCCCCGCAGTTGCAGATCGGCCTCGGCAATGCGAAAGCCATCCACCGTTTCTTCGAGGACCTGCAAACGTTCTCTGGCCACGGGCGTTTTCAGATCTGCCACCAGGATGCAAAACGACTCATGCGCGCCCCGCCCGATACGCCCGCGCAACTGGTGCAATTGCGCCAGTCCAAACCGCTCCGCGTTTTCAATCAGCATAATCGTGGCGTTGGCTACGTCAATGCCCACCTCGATCACGGTCGTGGCCAGCAGCACGTGCAACTCGCCTGCCCGAAACCCGTCCAATACCCGGTCCTTGGCCTCAGCGCTCAACCGCCCGTGCAGCAGCCCGATTTTCCAGGGTGTTAGTTGCTTTTCCAGGTTTTCGTACTCGGCCGTGACGGCTTTCAGCCCCGCCTTTTCCGACTCATCGATGAGCGGATACACCACATAAGCCTGGCGGCCTTCGGCCAGTTTGCCGCGCACGAATTCCCAGACTTTGGGCATGGCAGCCGCGCTCCGGACATAGGTGCGAACGCGTCCCCGCCCCGGTGGCATTTGATCAAGCACCGAGCAATCCAGATCGCCATATAGGGTCAATCCCAGCGTGCGTGGTATGGGCGTCGCGGTCATGACCAGCAGATGCGGATAAATGCCCTTGCGCACCAGTTTTTCGCGTTGAGTCACCCCAAACTTATGCTGCTCGTCGATGATCACCAGGCCGAGCTTCTCCAGTCCAAAGCCATCTTCGATCAACGCGTGCGTGCCCACGACCAAATGAGGCGCAGCGGGGCTGCCATCGGACGCGGGTTGTTTCGCTGCCGCCAACCCAGATCCCTGGTTGGCCGGAAGTTTGCGGCTGCCCGTCTGTAATGCCACCCCGATTCCCAGAGGCGCAAACCAACCCTGGAACGTTCGGTAATGTTGTTCCGCCAAAACTTCGGTGGGCGCCATCAGCGCCACGCTGAATCCGCTCTCGATGGCCATCAACGCGCAGCAGCCGGCGACCACCGTTTTGCCCGATCCCACATCGCCCTGCAATAATCGCCGCATCGGTTGATCGCCGGCAAGGTCGCGCCGCAATTCCCGGAGCACCCGGGCCTGGGCTTCCGTCAGAGTAAATTTTAATTGCTTCAGCAGCGGCCGGATAAGCCGGTTGTCACCGCCACAGGGCAAAGCCCGGGCATTGCGCTGCAAGGCCTGGCGCCGGCGCTGGATTTCCAACTGGAAGTCCAGCAACTCGTCCAGGGCCAGCCGTTGGCGGGCGCGCTCGAACTCGGCTAACTCGGCTGGGAAATGCAAATCATGAACCGCCTGGGCGCGACTGGGAAGATCGATCACGGGAATGCCGGGATGACAATCGGCAATCCCCGCCCCGAATTCCGCCAACGTGCGCCAGATCAACGCGCGCAGCCAGCGCTGGGGCAAACCCTCGGTAAGCGGATAGATCGGCACGATGCGGTTGAGGTGGATGGAGTTTTCCTCGCCGGTTTCGATGACCTCGGTCTCCGGGTGGTCCATGGTGCGCGGTTTGAGCCCGATGGTCTTGCCATAGACCATGACCTCGTCGCCCACTTTGAAGTAATGCTGCATGAACGGCAGATTCCACCAGCGACAATGCAAGCGAGCCGAACCGTCATCGAGAATGAACTCATAAACCGACTGCGTTCCCTTCCGGAAACGCTTCAGGCCATGGGCCACGATGGTGCCGCGCACACTGGCCGCCTCGCCGGCGGATAATTGCCGGATGGCCTTCCATTGCCGCCGGTCTTCTTGGCGCCGCGGCCGGTGCAACAGTAAATCCCCAACCGTGAAAAGTTCCAGGCGCGCGAGTTGAGCGGCCCGTTCGGAGCCAATCCCGCGCAGGGACGGCAGCGGGGCCTGGAGCGGATTGACCGGTTCGGGCTGGGTCATGGCGTGAAATTCATTAATCGGCGGCGCGCAATGCCATGGCCGGATTTTGGCAAAACCAGCCCCGGGATTCAAAGTAATTTTGACAGACCGCCCCTCCCCGGGTGCAATCCACTGTGTTCGCTCCAGAGCTTGGCTGGAGGACGGCGGACGGGCTCCGCCCTCCGAACCATAGAGGACGCCCGCGCGCCGTCTCAGCCGCAGAGTGGACTCCGAAAAAAAGTGAGTTGTACCCTCGGCAGCCTGTTACCGCGGTCTCCATCAGTGTCCCGTGCTGGTCGGCCGATCGACGACTAGGATGGGCGGTGGCATTTTGGGATCCCCCTTCAAATCGAGCCGCACCCGACCAGCCGTCGCCGTGAATGGGCTCGAGTGACCGTCCACCGAAATGACTTCCACGCGCTCGCGTTGCACCGGAACTTCAACCGTTGCGGGACCCGTGCCGGCCAACGCCCAGACGACCCATACCTGACCGGCGCCGGGTTCAACTCCGTCCGGATGGCGGAAGCCAGATACCTGGCCATTGACCACCGCCACTTCGTTCGACGCCGGCAGCATCGGGAAGGGTTTGGGCAGCACGGCCGCGTAGGCGCGCACCGCTTTTCGCTCCGCCGCCGAGGCGTCCATCACGACCACCTTGCGGATACCGGCCGCAAAGGCACGCGTGAAGAACTGGAAACGCCAGGCCGCCCGGCGTTCGCTGGAGAGAATACCCAGGAAATCGAAGTTGCCCTCGGTATGCCAGTAATCTTGTTTGCGAGCGTAAGTGAAACCGGGCGCCCGTTGCTCCCATTTTTCAAAGACCGCCCGCACATCGTCAAAGACTTGTCCAATGGTGCGAGGTTCCCCGGAGAAAGCTGAATCCATCCCTTCGTAGTTATGAAAGCTCACCACGTCCGCCACCGGGCCGATGGAGAAGCGCTTGCCCTGCGCCCGAAATGCCGGCGAACCGGCCAGCGCCGTCGCGTCCAGCGTGCCGGCCAGCCACGGCAGTCCGTTTTTCCCGGCCGCCAGACCGGGCACGATGATGACCGCCTGCGGGTCGGCGGCTTTCATGCGCGCTGCCGCGCGGGTGACAAACTCAGCGTAATCCGCCGCCTGGCCTTCCCAGTGGGTCCGGTACATCTCCGGCTCATTGTCGAGTTCCCACGCGCGGATGCCGTAACGGGCCCCCCAGCCTTCGCGCTGGGCGAGCGTGCCGCCGGGGCGATAGCGCTCGGCGAGCTTGCCGGCAAACTCGGCCAGCGCATCCATGTTCGCCGGGGCGGACTTGCCCAGCTCACGGCGCCCGGACCACTTGGGCGGCCCGCCGGCATTTCCGCCCACGACCGGCGCCTGCGCCAATATATTCAAACCTCGCTCTTGGGCCGCGATGACGAACGCATCGAGTGCCTGCCAGGCGGGCGGGATTTCGCGGCCCAACGCGACCGGCCCGTCCGGTTCTAGCGCCCGCCAATAGATGGGCATGAACGTCCAGCGGAGCCCCATCGCCCGCTCCTGGTCCAGGTCCGGAATTTTCGAGGCGCCGCCCAGGGCACCACCTTTGCCGTTCCAGCTTCCCGTGTGCCCGAGATACGGCGAGTCAAAACCGTCCAGTCCACCGCCCAGGTTGGGTCCGTTGGCAGCCAGAGGAATGGGGCGCGCTGCCAGTGGATAAGACGCCGGCACCCGGCTAAGAAAAAACGCCAGGAGCATGATGGCCGCTACGAGGAGCAATGTCACCCCCGCGCAACTCCAGGCAACGCCACGCCAAAGCCAGCGACTCAGCGGTCGCTTGGCAGGCGCGCCGCCGATGGTCGATCCGGTTTCAGTCTTCATGTTGTTTCGCCCACTTACCTGCCTCGAACCGAACTTAGGGGCCGTGCAAAAATAACTTCCTGGCTTCCTGGTTTCCTTATGAGAATCCTTCCTACCAATCCCTGATTTCCTACGGGTCGGTCAATTCCTCAAAATGGACATCGACGAACAGATCGCTGGCGATTTTTTCCAGTTCCTGCCGCAATTGGGCCAGATTGCAGGACTCGGGAATTTGCACGTGGGCCTGCGCTTTGAACAACATTTCACCGGACATGGGCGCGCTGGCGCATTCGGTTTCGAGTTCTTCGACATTAACGCCCTGGCCGGCCAGCGCATGCGAAATCTGACGCACAATGCCAGGACGGTCCTGGCCCACCACTTCCAACCGCGCCATCCGCCGCGCTTTAACGGCAGGCAAGACCTGGTCCGAACACACCACCACGGTCAAGCCTTGCGAGGCGAGGGTCTTCAAAGCCTGGACGAGCGCCGGTTCTTTAGAGCCGGGCACGTGAACGCGCAGGATGCCGGCAAATTCGCCTCCCAAACGGCACATGCGGCTCTCGAGCCAGTTACCGTCATGCTCGGCCACCAGGCGGGCCATGGTGTCCACCAGACCCGGCCGGTCCTTGCCGATCACGGTCATGACCAATGAAACTTGCATGGCGTTTTGATAACCTCTGGGAACCGGTGACGCAAGCCGCGAATGCGCCGGGCCTTTGGATTCGACGTCCAACGCCCTCAAATGGTGCGGGAGAAACGGGCCGCGGTTTCTTTGGGCAGGTAGGCATCGAACCGCATGGCGAGGTTGCGGATCAGCAGCCGGCCCAGATCGGTGACCGTAAGTCCGGCCGGGGTGCGATGCAGCAAACCGTCGGCTTCCATATCGCTTAACGAAGCCAGTTCGGCAGCGAAATAAGCCGCAAAATCAAGGCCCAACAGGCGTGACATGCTCTGGTAATCCAGGGCCAAATCGCACATCAGCCGCATGATGGTTTGGCGGCGGATTTTATCGTCCTCGGTCAGGACATAACCTTTGACTTGGGGCGACTGGCCGGCATCGAGAGCGGCGTAATACTTGGACAGCTCCTTGTGGTTTTGCCAATAAACGCTGTCGGTTTGGGAGATCGACGACATGCCGAAGGCGTAAATATCGGCCCCGCCATGGGTGCTGTAACCCTGGAAATTACGCTGCAAAGTCTTGTTTTTCTGCGCGATGGCCAGTTCATCGTCGGCCCGGGCAAAATGGTCCATGCCAATATAGACATAGCCTTCCGAGGTGAGTTTTTCGATGGTGGCTTTGAGCAAGGCTAATTTCTGATCGGGTGTGGGCAGGACCTTCAATACCCTTTGGGCTCGCTTCATCCAGGGCACATGCGCGTAATTGAAAATAGCGAAGCGATCGGGGCGCCAGTTCAGCACTTGGTCGAGCGTGGCTCCGAATGACTCCGGTGTCTGATGGGGCAGGCCGTAGATCAGATCGATATTAAGCGACTGGAAACCGGCTTCGCGGATCCATTGCACCACGGTGGCGTTTAGCTCGGCCGGCTGGAGGCGGTGAACGGCCTTCTGGACCACCGGGTTGTTGTCTTGGACTCCCATGGAAATGCGGTTGAATCCGATTTCGCGCAGCGCCCGCAAATGATCTCGGGTGAGGCCGCGCGGATCGGTTTCCACCCCGGTTTCAGCGTGGTCGGCTAATTTAAAGTTCGAGTGAATCAGCTCGCCGAGGGCGCGGATTTCGTCGGGCCGCAGAAACGTGGGGGTGCCGCCGCCGAAGTGGAGCTGGCCGACGAGGCGACGCGGGTTCAGCAGCGGCTTCAGCAAAGCCACTTCTTTTTTAAGATATTCCAGGTAAACAGCACTTTTGCCCTGGTCGTGGGTGACGACCGTGGTGCAGCCGCAAAACCAGCAAAGCGACTGACAAAAGGGCAGGTGGAAATAGAGCGAAAGCTCCCGCTCGGTCGCATTGTTCCGGCGGATGGATTCCAGCAGGGTCGGCCAGGTGACGGCTTCGGTGAAATGCGGGGCCGTCGGATACGACGTGTAGCGAGGGCCGGGCACGCTGTATTTCGTAATCAACTCGAGATCAACTGCTATTTTACCCATGCGAATTTCGTATAATTTCCACTAGCCGGGCCACGTTTTCAATGGTTGCCGTCGGGGGCAAACCGTGGCCCAGGTTAAAGATAAACCCGTTGCGGCCCTTCATCTCCGTTAAAATCCGGGTGGTTTCGGTGGTTACTCCCTCGATAGTTCCGTTGAGAACGTCGGGATTCAGGTTGCCTTGGATCGCGAGGGTTGGCGGCAGGGCGCGACGCAACTCGGGCAGCGACACCATCCAATCGACACTCAGCACTTGAGCGCCGGAGGCGGTCAGAGACGGCCAGCGCGGACCGCGGCTGAACACCATGACAGGCACTCGGCCGGCCAGTTCGGCGATAATGGTCCTTATCCAACGCGCCGAGATGGCTTCATACTCGGCGATGGGCGTCGCCTCGCTCAAGCTGTCGAAGATCTGCACCGCTTCGGCGCCGGCGGCAATTTGGCCTTTCAAGTATTCAGCCACCGACTGGGCGAGTTTTTCCAGAAAGCCCTCAAAAGTGCGACGGTCTTCCCGCCACCAATGCAGCGCCTGGGTAAAGGGCTTGGCACTGCCGCCTTCGACCATGAAATTCGCCAACGTCCAGGGCGAGCCGGAAAAACCGATCAGGGCCGTCTGGCCCGCAAGTTGGTTTTGCGTCGAACGCAGCGCGTCAAAAACGTATTGCGCGCGTTCGGCGACGCCCTCCCAGGAGAGTTTCGGCAGGTCCTGAGCCGAACGAATAGGAAAAGCCATGTCGATACCGCCGCCATCGCGGAACCGGTACGCTTGCCCCAGGGCCTCGGGAATGACAAGGATGTCGCTGAAGATGATGGCCGCATCGAAACCGAATCGCCGGATGGGCTGCAACGTGACTTCCGCCGCCAGCTCGGGGGTGCGAACGAGGTCAAGAAAGGAGTAACGTTCGCGCAGGGCGCGGTATTCGGGCAGGGCGCGGCCCGCCTGGCGCATCAGCCAGACGGGCGGCCGGTCCACGGGCTGACAGCGGCAGGCATTTAAGAATCGTTCGCGACATGTCATAGCAACGCCCCACCGTAACATAATCCCGGTGGCACACAACCTCGGACCATCCGAACCGGGCGCATTTTTGCCGTGGAAATCCGCTGACCGCTTTCGGTTCCGCGGCTTCGACATTATTGATCGGTCCTTTGAATTTGCATGGTGGCAACGGATCGGCTTGCCAAAACCCGATTTGTTTGAAACATTGTCGGCCATGAAAACCGTGACGCTTCGATCCTTGCGCCGGGACACCGGTCGCCTGGATTCCGCCGTGGGCGGTGAGGATATCTTGGTGACTCGTTTTGGCAAACCGGGCGTCCGCATCATTTCGGCCATTAGAGACGCGGCGAGGTGCGAGGCGGAGTATTATCCGTCCATGCCATCGCGCACGAAAGCTTGATCCTAAACCCGGCAGTTAACCCAGCGCGACAAAGCCGCGGTAGAATCTATCAACTCCCATGAAAAATAAATTGATCGAAAAGCGTCGCGCTCGGCAGCGCATGAAGAATGCGATTATGGATGATGTCAAACAGGGATATAGCGCCAGCGCGTCCGCCCGAAAACACGGTGTCTGTGAGGGAACCCTCAGGCAGTGGCAATTTCATGACAAGCCATTTAGGGCTCGTTTCAAACCCGCCCGACGGCAGGGAATTCGCTACCTTAAAACGATTCTATTAGCCGGGCTGCAGGCCGGCAAATTGCTGAAGGATGCCGCCCGAGCTATGGAAACCAACCCCAGCACGATTCAAAACTGGCGTAAAAAGGATCCCAAGTTTCAAGCGGCGGTTAGGGCGGCTTTAGGAAAATAAAGGCCGCCGGTTCAAGGATTCGATTAGCGGCCAAACCAAATTCCTATCAGTTCTGCGTCCACCCGTCCGCTTGAAGGCGCGCGAAAGCCTCGGCGAGTGCCGGAATAAGCGTGGTGGCATGGTTGGCAGGACCCGAACGAACAATAAGCTTGCCCTGGATACGAACGCGTGCGAGATACTAGCGCCAATAAACGGTGGGAAGGGTGGCTGAGTGGTCTAAGGCGCCTGACTCGAAATCAGGAGATGGGGTAACTCATCCGCAGGTTCGATTCCTGTCCCTTCCGCCA
>JADGRT010000162.1 GCA_017880715.1 Verrucomicrobiia bacterium
TGGAGACTCTGGAAGGCGATCAGGTCATCACCGTGGACATTGGCACCCACGACATCTACAAACGCTGAGCCGGTGATTACCGCTCTCGGATTCCTAACGCAGATTCGCAATCGTCCTCGTCCTCGATTCAGGGTTTCGAGGACGAGGGACGAAGGACGAGGACGAGGACGATTAAATCAGATCCTTCATGACGCGTGCCATCGCCAGCGCGGTTTGGGCGATCTCGGCGCCGCGGTTGTGTTTGGGATTCAAACAGCGGGTGCGCGCCTGGGCTTCATTTTCAAACAAGTAAACGCCGTGGATCATCGGGATTTGGCAATCAATTTGCAGCCGGGCCAAGGTCAGGCTCACCGCTTCACCGATATGCTGAGCATGGGTGGTTTCGCCGCGAAAGATGACCCCCAAGCACAGAACCGCTGAAAAGGGCGGTGTCACGGTCGCCAGTTTGGCGGCCACCACGGGGACCTCGAAAGCGCCCGGAACCCGGATGATTTGGATTTGTTTCACGCCGGCCTCGCGCAGGACCTTCCTGGCGGCGCGCAACATCGAGTCCACATAACGGCCGTTGAAAGTGGAGGCCACGATTGCGAATCGACCGGTTGAATTCTTGATTTTGACCTGCTTGACGGTTTTTAACATAAATCCAGGAGCGCGGACATTCTTGTCCGCCTCTGCGTTCTGGTCAACGCCCAAGCGGACAGGAATGTCCGCGCTCCGATAAAAGTTAGCTGCGCGTTAAAGCAGATGTCCCAGTTTTTCCTGCTTGGTTTTGAGATAGCGGGCGTTGTGCGGATTGGGGACTATTTTCAGCGGCACTTGTTCGGTAATTTCCAGACCATAACCTTCCAATCCCACGACTTTCTTTGGATTGTTGGTCAGCAAACGAATGGTTTTTAAACCCAGATCGACCAGGATTTGCGCACCAATGCCATACTCACGCAGGTCCGGTGGAAATCCCAATTTGAGGTTTGCCTCGACGGTGTCGAGCCCCTTGTCTTGCAGCTTATAAGCCTGGATTTTGGGCGCGAGCCCAATCCCCCGGCCTTCCTGCCGCATGTAAACCAGAACGCCATGGCCCGCTTGCGCGATCCTTTGCATGGCCTGCTGGAGTTGGGGACCGCAGTCGCAACGGCGCGAACCAAAGACATCGCCCGTGAGACACTCGCTGTGCACTCGAACCAGGACGTTCTGGCGACCGGCCACGTCGCCTTTGACCAGGGCCAGGTGGTGAAGGCCGTCCACGCGC
Organism: Verrucomicrobiia bacterium; assembly: GCA_017880715.1. Lineage (GTDB taxonomy): Bacteria > Verrucomicrobiota > Verrucomicrobiia > Limisphaerales > UBA1319 > JADGRT01. The sequence continues at coordinate 1,247 of JADGRT010000162.1, forward strand.
GACCGGTACAGGTGCAGGGTAAAATCGCCGTAGGCGGTGGGCAGTTTCACGACTTCCACCGACTCCACGAGTTTTTCGCGCGTGCGGCGGTACTGGATCAATTCTTCGATGGAGCAGAGTTTGAACCGGTGTTTGCGGGCGAATTTCTGCAATTGGGGCAACCGGGCCATGGTGCCATCATCGTTCATGATCTCGCAGATCACGCCGACCGGCCGGCCGCTAGCCAGCTTAACCAGGTCAACGGCGGCCTCGGTATGACCCGCCCTTTGAAGCACGCCACCGGGTTTGGCCCGGAGGGGGAACACATGCCCGGGCTGCACCAGATCGGTGGTGACGGCCGTGGGATTGGCCATGACCTGGATGGTCAGCGCCCGATCCGCCGCGCTGATGCCGGTGGTGACGCCTTCGGCGGCATCCACGCTGACCTGAAAATCGGTCTTAAACGTCTCGCGATTTTGAACCACCATTTGCTCGATGCCGAGCTGCTTCAATCGTTCCGAAACGGTCGGGACGCATATCAAGCCCCGGCCGAACTTCGCCATGAAATTAATGGCCGCCGGCGTGACGTGTTCAGCGGCCATGATCAGGTCGCCTTCATTTTCGCGGTCGGCGTCATCGACCACGATCACCATCTTGCCAGCCCGCAAATCCGCCACCACGGTTGCAATCGAATCAAAGCGTTTCGTCATACAAACGAGAGGAGCCTAATCCGCCGGTCGGAAAATGCCAACCGCCAAAAATGGCAGGGGGCGGCAGCCGGGCCAATTCATGAACCCCAAAAAGTAGGCGACGAGGTGACGAGGCTCTGATCGAATGTCAAACCGCCCATACAGGACCGCCAGGGTCAGGGAATAATATTGACGATGCGAACCACATTTATTGCGGTTGCTGAAGCGGCAAACTGCTGCTACATATTGCAGCCTTAATGGATCAAGCAGCAAACAATCGGTTCCCGGCGTGCGCCTGTGAGTCAGCGAAAAGGCGATGGCACCATTTCTAAAGAATGTCGCCCCTCACGTACATTCTGGGCATTCCCTTGGTCGCGGCGGTGGCGCTTTTGTTCGTGCCGCCGACGCAGCGGGTCACGGTGCGGGCGCTGGCGGTGCTGGCTACCTTCATCACGATGGTGTTCGCGGTGAAGCTTTTCCTTCAATTTCACGCGGGGGCCGCCGGTTTTCAATTTGAGCAGGAGTGGACTTGGGTTCGCGCCTTGGACATCCGATATCACGTGGGCGTGGACGGGATCAACATCGGTTTGATTTTGATGGGCGCGCTGGTGGCTTTTGCCGCGGCCTGCGTGTCGTGGGACATCCGGGATCGTGAAAAGGAGTTTTACATTCTGCTGTTGCTGATGACGGGCGGGATTCTGGGCGCGTTTGCCTCGCTGGATCTCTTCTTTTTCTACTGTTTTCATGAGTTGGCCTTGGTGCCGACGTTCATTATGATCGGGGTGTGGGGCCGGGGAGAGAATAAGAACTATGCGACGTTTCAGATTACTTTGTACCTGAGCCTGGGCGCGCTGGTATCGCTGATTGGCTTGTTGATGCTGTATCTGCAAGCCGGGGCGCAATCCTTCGATCTGGTCGCCATCGCCGCGCATCTGAAGCAACACCCGTTGCCGGTGGCGGCGCAAAGGACGATCTTTCCGCTGCTGCTGTTCGGCTTCGGAATCCTGGTTTCCTTGTGGCCTTTTCATTCCTGGGCGCCGCTGGGATACAGCGCCGCGCCCACCGCGACGGCGATGTTGCATGCCGGGGTGATCAAGAAATTCGGGCTCTATGGATTGATTCGGATTGCCTTGCCGCTGATGCCGCAAGGCGCGCAAGCCTGGGTTTCGGTGCTGGCCTGGCTTTGTCTGGGTAACATTCTTTATTGCGGGTTGGTGGCGATGCGGCAGGGGGATTTGAACCGGTTGCTCGGCAATGCCAGCGTGGCGCACATGGGTTTTGTGTTTTTGGGCATAGCCAGCCTGAATTTGATTGGCCTGACCGGGGCGGTGGTGGTGATGGTGGCGCATGGTTTGCTGGCCGCTCTCACCTTTGGGCTCAGCGGCTATCTGTATCAACAGACCCGAACCCTGGAGCTGGGCGCCCTGGGCGGCCTGTTGCGGCCAATGCCCTTCTTTGGCGCCGTGCTGGTCATGGCCATGCTGGCGGGTTGCGGGGTTCCCGGATTCGGCAATTTTGTGGGAGAAACCCTGGTCTTTTTTGGAGCCTGGAAACCATTCCCTCTGCCCACGATTTTGGCGGCATGGGGCGCGCTCATCATCGGCGCGGTGTTCATGTTGCGCGCGATTCGCACGATGATGCACGGGCCACTGCCGCCGACGTGGACCGGCCTGCTGGATGTGAAAAGCCTGTGGCGAAAATTGCCCTTTGCGGTGCTGCTGGCGGCGTTGCTGGGCCTGGGCTGTTTTCCCGGACTTTTGACGGATAAGATCCAGCCCAGCGCCCAGGAGATCCTGAAAAATGCGACCGAAACGGCGCCCGGCATTCCCGCCTTGCGAAGCCGATGAAATCATGACCCGGCCGTGAACGCACCACTCGTCATCCTGGAATTCGCGGTCATGGGACTGGGCATTTCCATCTTGCTGCTGGGCTTGTGGACACCCGAAGACCAGAAGCGAAACCTGGGTTATGCCGTGATCCTGGCCTTGGGAATGATCCTGGCGGGCAGTTTTCTGCTGGACGGTTCACGGCCGTTATATGCCTTTGGGCGGATGTTTGTGCTGGATGAATTTGCCCTCTTCTTCAAACGGTTTTTCATGGTGGCCGCCTTGATTGTGCTGGTGCTGTCGATGAGCAGCGCCAGGCAACTGGCGGGCGGAATCGCCGAGTATTATGCGTTCGTCCTGTTTGCGCTGGCCGGCATGATGTTCGCGGCTTCGGTCAATCATTTCGCTTTGCTCTTTGTGTCGTTGGAGCTGATTACGGTTACTTTTTACGTTCTGACGGGATACCGGTGTCATCGCGTTCGGTCCTTGGAGGCGGGAATTAAATACCTGATCATGGGGGGATTATCTTCGGCGTTTCTGGTGTATGGAATGGCGCTGGTCTATGGCACCAGCGGGGTTCTGGGCTTTGACGCGTTGCGCGACCAGATGGCGGCGCTGGGGTCCAGCCGGGTGTTCCTGGCCGGGTTGATCCTGATTCTGGTCGGGATTGCATTTAAGATTGCGGTGGTGCCGTTTCAGATGTGGACGCCGGATGTGTATCAAGGATCGCCCACGCCGACGGCGGCTTTTCTGGCCGTGGGTTCCAAGGCTGCGGGCTTCGCCGTTCTGTTGCGGTTACTGTTTTTTGCGGTTCCCGAAATCACGCTGAAATGGAAGCTGGGCTGGCTGGCGGTTTCGGTTCTGACGATTTTATATGGCAGCTTGGGCGCCATTCCGCAAAGAAACCTCAGCCGTTTGATGGGCTATTCCAGCATCGCCCATGCGGGTTTTTTGATGCTGGGATTAGCCACCGTGTCCCAGGCGGGCGTGGCGGCCATGCTGTTCTACTTGGGCGCCTATCTTTTTTCGGTGCTGGCCGTCTTTACCGTGCTGAGCCTGGTTATGGAAGAGGCTGACGTACAGGATGTGGATGCCCTCGCAGCGCTCAATCGGCGATCTCCTCTTCTGGCTATGACGTTAGCCGTGGCCATGGCATCGCTGGCGGGCGTTCCTCTGCTGGCGGGTTTTTTTGGCAAATTCCTCGTGATTAAAGCCGTGGTGAGTCAGTTTCCAGCGTCGCCTTACTACGCGGCGGCCATGGTGGCCGCTGGGTTGGGTATTCTCGCCTCGATGTATTTCTATTTTGGAGTGATCCAGGCGGCCTTTTGGGGCAAACCGATACCGGAAACGGATAACCAGACTATCGCACTGGCGCCGCCGGTTCGATGCGCGATCTATGTTTGCCTGGCGGGCATGGTTTTTTTTGGACTTTTCCCGGGCTGGCTGATGCATTGGGCCGAGCAGGCGGCCGGCATATTCCCGTGGCGCTGAGACCCTAAGGGTAGGAAAACTTGTCCTATTAGGCCGGCAATAATGGCCGCGAAAACACTCAACTGTCAGGATGGGATGCCGTTGATATTCGTTGATGGCGCTGGGGTAATGATGGGGAACTCGTGAACTATTCTTCTTTCTCCCGGGGGCGTACGCGAGTCGGCTCCAGAGTGACCGCAAAAAAAGCGGCGCAATTTGGCTCCAACACGATTAATCATTTGATAACTGACTCGATCCAGGTTATTTTAAGTTTAAGTTATGCGCTCGACCGAGGATTGATGGGTAGAGAGATAGGTCTCTGATCGATTTAAACTTTTACCTGGCACGGGTCGTGCTAACGAGGCGTAACATAATATAATGAAGTGTGTAGAAAAAACCTTGTACGAAATGCTCCTCACCAAGCCTGAGGATGTCATTCAGACGCCGGTGGGGTTTTTAGGCTTTGAATCCCTCAGGCAATTTAAATTGTTGGCCAAACCGGATGAGGCGCCTTTTTTATGGCTGGAATCCGTAGCCGATTCCAATCAGGCCTTTCTGGTCATGCCGCCTTCTTTGTTGTATCCCACCTATCAGCCGGAAATTGGTCCCGACGACGCCAAGTGTTTGGGCCTGAAATCGAACGGGGACGCCATGGTGGTGAACATTGTGACGTTGCGGCCGGAAGGGCGGGCCACGGTTAATCTCAAAGGACCGATTGTGATCAATCGAAAGACACTGGTGGCCAAACAGGTTGTTCCCGTCAACGCCCTGCACTATAACTTGCAGCACCCGTTGCCGGTGGTCCACGAGGAAAATGAATGATCCCTTATGCTAATTCTTTCCAGGAAGTTTAACGAGAGTATTATCATCGACGGGCGCATCGTGGTGAAGGTGGTGCGTTTGGATAGCGATGTGGTCAAGCTGGGCATTGATGCCCCCATGGATGTGCCCGTGCATCGTCAGGAGATTTTTGACGAAATCCGGCGCAATAACCGGGAAGCCCTGATGCAAACGCGTCCACCGGTTCCCCGCTTGAATGCCGCAATGTTTACCTCCCCGGTTCCAGCGGCCCCTCCGGCGGCGCCTCCCCCCGTGCCCGTGCCCGCACCCAGCCAGGCAGTGGCAGCGGAAGATCCGCCGGTTCGGGTCAAGGCAGCGCCGGTATCCAAGGTGACGACAACCGCCGCCGCCGCTCCCAAATCGGCGGCCCGAAAAAAGCCCCGCACCACCCGGACGAGCAAAGGAAAAGCTCAGCCAATCCAGACTAAGGTGCCGACGGGCAGTCGATGATAGAGCGGCAGCAGATCGCGGGCGGCCAGATGCACACAGCCGCGGGAAGCCGGCTGCCCTAGCGTCGTCTCGTTGCCCACGCCATGCAGGTAAATATAACGGGCGAAGGAATCGACGTTGCCGCCGCGGTTTTTTCCGAGTTCCAGACCCTCCAGCCAGAGAAGGCGATGGGCGATGGCAGCCTCGGGAAGGCCCTGCCAAGTCAAGCCGATGGGTTGGCGGCCCTTAAACACCGTGCCCACCGGAAAACCCGCCCCCACTTTTCTTGCAATCCGGTGCAAGCCTAACGGGGTTTTCATCGAATGGGCCTCCTGTCCAACGCCAAAGCGTGA
>JADGRT010000163.1 GCA_017880715.1 Verrucomicrobiia bacterium
GATCCACGCAAGCCGTGGTTTTCGGATTAAAGCCGGCTCCAAGCCGGCGCTCTGCCGAGTCGCCGCTACGAGGTTTTCCACCGGAATCAAAACTTAAAATGAGTCTCGTGACCTCGTCTCCTACCTTTCATGAATATGCCCTGGCGGTTAAGGGGTTAAAAGGACTTTCAACAGTCCGGGTTCTTTCCGGTATAAACGGTCAAACCAGGCTGCCCCCTCGGACAACGGCGCCACGGCGCTGAGGCAGGGATCCACGTTGATGGCGCCCCGCGCCATCATTTCCAAACACGCCGGATACTCGCCCCGCGAGGCGCAGGAGCCTGACACCGTCAATTCCCTCGTCACTGCCACTTGTAGCGGCAGTTCCACTTTGGGGGTTACATTACCCACCAAAGTGACATGGCCGCCTTTTCTCACGGCATGGAAAGCCATATCCACGGTCGCGTTGATCCCCACGGCTTCGACGGCCAGATCGGCTCCCCTGCCCTTGGTCCGTTGAAAAACCTCGGTCACCACGTCGGTCTTGGCCGAATCGAGGATTTCCGTTACCCCCATTTTCTCCGCCAATGCCAGCCGATCCTTCGCCTGATCGACGGCGATGATCCGGCCGCAACCGGCCAGTCGCAACGCCTGCATGACCAGCAGGCCGATCATGCCCGCGCCGATCACCACCGCGGTGTCGTTCAGCGCCACCGGGGTGCGATGAACGGCATGGAAGGCAATCGCCAGCGCCTCCACCATCGCCGCCCGTTCATACGACAACGAATCGGGCAACCAGTATAAAACCCGCTGCGGCACCGCCACGTATTCCGCAAAGGCGCCCGGCTGCCGGTATTCCTCGCACGACACGCCCATTACTCGCCGGTTGTCACATAAATTGATATTGCCCTGGCGACAATAAAAACAGTGCCCGCAATAAAGGGTCGAATCGAAGGTCACCCGATCGCCTGGCAGCCATTCCTTGACGTTGTCACCCACCCGGTCGATCACGCCGGCCGCTTCGTGTCCCATGATAATAGGTGGCCGGCGCCGGCCCGTGCTGCCGTCCATGCCATGCACGTCGCTCCCGCAAATGCCGCAGGCCTTGACGGCTACCAGCACTTCATCGGGCCCCAGGTTAGGCAGGGGCACGTCTTCCAAGGCAAACCGGTGATATTCCTTCAGGACCAGAGCTTTCATGCGGTAGACAATAACGCTTTCCGATGGGGAATAGCCACACAAACCCGGCGCGAAAACACGCATCCACTGAGGCTATTCCGGCATAAACGGGTCACGCCAAAAACGGCCGTTGAATTAATGCAGACACCAAGCGGGCAAGACGCGAGCGTTGGCGACGCTGTTTTGGACTGCGGCAGTCCTCTGCCGCTTTTCGGCTTTGCGGAAGATGCGAAAGCGCCAGAGGACTGGCGCAGTCCAAAAGTTGGCACCACCACCGGAGCGCCGACACAGGCGAGAGCGTCTTAGGTTCAACCTGGCGCCTTTGTGTTAACTGCCGGATTTGGCGTAACCCAAATGCCATATTCGGAGGGTGGAGTTACACGACGCCCATTTATTGTGGGGCTCCCGGAGCTCGCCCCTCCGAAACTGGTGTGAGTCATATCGCCTTAATCCGCGGTCGCCGCTGTTAGCGCCAGCAACACCGGCACGCCGCGTCGATCTTTGCCATAGGTCATGTCCAGGCTCTTGATTTCCATGCCGGGCCGCGGGTTGTTCCATTGCTTCAAATAGGCCACCGCCGTTTGGTCAGTCCCCTCGTAGGGTCGAGTCCAGGCTATTTGCGCTCCGGGAATCGCCGGCGGTTCTTTTTGGCGATAATGGTCGATGTCGATTTCGGCAAGGATCGGAATATCTACGGTTTGTCCATCGGCATAGGTCACCCTATAACGCAACATTTCATAGCGTTTGTTCTGCTTGCGATCGTTGTTATCCATGCGCTGATCCAACCGCGCGGTATGCAGGAAAAAGAGCGCATCGGCCTGGCGATTGATCGGAATGCCTTTGACCTCTGACGGCGGATTATTCGGAATGCCCGAGCCGCCAAGCATGATGGCGTTGGGCACGGGCGAGGTCTCGAATTCGAAGATGTTGAACGGCACGCCACTGAAGGTCTGTCGTCCGCTGGGCAGCCCGGCGAAAGTAAATTTGGCGTCACCAAACCAGCCGCGTTCATTGCGGAATTGGGTGCAGAACTTCGCTAAATCGATCGGCTGGTAATTGAGTTTGGCCCCGGCTATCACACGATGGCCACCCGCAAACGGCGCTTTCAGGTTGCGTAAAACGGCCGCTATAATGGCCCGCTTTTTCAAGGCATTCTCGGGCACGGCTTCGTTCTCCTTAAACAGCAGGTTCGCCAGAACGATGCCGCCCTGGCCCCGCTGATAAAACATCATGGCGCCGATGTTGAGCAACGGTTTGACGGTCGCCAAAAACTCCGGCGGCCGCCGGGCATAGAGGAACAGATTGTCCAGGCCGCTGATGGCGCGTTGGCCCGCGATTTCCTGCCACCGGGTGATGTTGATCTGGATGGACTGGCCGGTTCGCGGCGGCTTGATCTCCAAATCCTGCGGCTCGTCGGTAGGCTTGAGATCGAGCAAGCAGGGATCTTTCCCATCGAAGACCATCGTCACCTGCGTTGCCGGCCAATAGTTCAGGTTGCCCACCCACCGCAGCGAAGCGATCGGCTGCGGCTTGGGCAGTTCCAGCCGGAATTTGCACTGTTCGACCGGCAGGTTGACGATGTATTTCCAGGCATCGGCGTTGACCATGCCATTGACCATGAGCTTTTTAAAATCGTCCTCGAACCTGGCGAAGGGCGCGACGTCCGTGTAATCCACCACGTAACTGAAAACGTCCGAAGCGACGAATTCATCCGAGGTCCAACCAAAGATTCGCTCGCCGGACCGCATAACGATGTCACCGGTGGTCAGCCCGGCCGTGAGCGGATGCCGCTGGGGCGGAAAGCTCACCCGCTCGCGCCCGAAAGGCCGGATCATGTGGTCAAACCCGACCAGCTTGTTGTAATCGGCCAGGCCTTCCGGGGTCAGACCATTGAAGATGAGATAGCCGCCCGCGTCCAGGAACGCCTTCACGCGTGCTTGATGGTCGGCGAGCGATTTCAAATTGGCCGGGGTGGCTTCGATGATGGCCAGCCGGTTCGCCTTGAAGTCCAGGGCGGCCAGCGGTTGGTCGGCTCGTTTGTAACTCAAACCGATCTGATTTAACGCCCGGGCGAAAGAAGACTGTGGATCGACGACCGCCGCCACGGGGCGGTATTCGAGGCGATAGTGCGCGGCATAATCGAGCAGGTTGATCAGGAGGGTTTGCGCCACCGCATTCGTCGCCAGTTTCGACCCCACCAAAAGCTGATTCACGAGCATCAACCCATCGCCTACGGGGATCTCGGACAGCGCCGAGTTCATCAGCCGCCGATGACATTGCACTAACGATTTGGCGCCGCTCCGGGGTTTTTCGTAGGCATTTCGATAGACCACCTCATCGCTGCTCCAGGTGAAGAAATCCTTGTCTTTCAATCCCGCCAACACCGGATGGCTGGCGTCCTCGATGAACGCGGTGCGTCCTTCGTTCAGTTCGGCGTTCATTTCGGCGGGCAATCCCTGGTATTTGAGTGGATGGGTTTGTTCGAGCACGATTGCGCGACGCCCGCCGCTGACCCAGGCCGCCAGCCGGCTCGAGGTGCTTTCAGCCACGGACAGGGCGTCCGGACCAATCAGCAACACGCGGGCCGTTTCGGGAAGCGCGTTCAAATTCGTCAGCGTCGAGTACTCGATGCGGCGCTGGTTCAAGAAGCCAGTCACGGTTCCCTTGGGATCGAATACGAGCAGGTCCTTTGCTTTCAGTCCGGCCACGCCAGATGGGTTCTTTCTCGAGGTGTTCAAAATCGAAACCGCCTTGCTGTCCCGGAAGACTTCCTGGCCTTTCACCGCCAGGGTCAACCCTAGCTCGCCCTCTTGACGCACTGCCACCTTGGGCAAATCGAGTGTCAGGTCGAACTTCACATTTTCACCGGGCGGCACGCGATGTTCGGTCGTTCGTCCGGCGACCTTTTTGCCGTTCACCGTCAGCGCCCAGGAAAACTGCATGGGATCGGCAAAACGCGTGTCGTTGAAGAGACCGATCGTGCGGGTTACCCGTTGGTCCTCGCCGAAAGTCCAATCCCACTCTCGCACCAAGGCAGCGCGCGGGGCATTGGCCCCATACTGGTTTTTAGCATTGTCCTGACCCAGCCAGAAATGCCATGCCGCGTAATCGGCCCAGCGATAGCCTTCCGTGAGCATCCGATAAACGATGCCGGCGGCCGGGGTGGCCTCGGTCTTGCCCTGGAAGGCGGCCTCGCCTCCGAAATAGGCGTAATCGAACGGATTGATGCCGGTGGCAAAAAAATCCTCGCCAATGAACCGGGGACGTTTCCGATCCCACGCCCAGCGACCACGTCCGCCGCCCGTGAGGTTCTCGTCGTAGGCCAGGGCCGGATATTTCTCCGGCGTACCGGATTCGAACACGTAATGATTTCCATGTACCGGCAGGGCTTGGTCTCGGTTGGCCCCACCGCCATCGGTCATCGTCGGTCGTGTCGGATCGGTTGTTCGCACCGCCTCCGAGGCTTGCTTCACCCAGGTTTCGAACTCATCCATTTGGCCGCCGTAGAGGTTGATGCAATTGATATAAAGCCACTCGTTTTCGAGGGACCAGATGTTGACCGACGGATGATTGCGTTCGCCCTTCACCTGGGCGACCATCTGATCGATCCAGTTCGTCATGAGCTGGACCTTAATTTTCGAACCCAGCAACTTTTGCAGTTCCGGATCGTTTTCGATGGCCAGATAGCCGATGGCTTCGCCGTCTAAAATGCCCGAACGCCGCACCACCACACCGTTGCGATCGAAGAAATCCAAGGCTTCTTCCGGTGGCAGCCCCTGCCATTTCGTGCCCCAGAAACGCATCATGCGTTGCGAGGATTGCCGGTAGAACTTCAGCCAGGACTCGGGATCAGGCGCGGTGAAACAATCGGCCCAGCCATGCCAGGGCAGGCCGTTCAACTTGAACTGCGGACCGTCCCAGCTCCACTCGCGAAAACCAAACAGGATGGACTGGAGGTCGGGTTGCGTTTTAAATGAAGCGCCCTCCTCCGGCACGGCTTTGCGGCCCGCCGCCGTCTCAATCCGAACCTTTGTCCGTAACCGATACCTAAAAGGATCGTCCGGCCACCATAGTCGGGGATTTTCCCAGCGTTTGGCCCAATTCAGCGTCATTTCCTGGCGCGGTTCCATCGGCAGCGCGCGTTCATCGAATGCCATTACCGTTTGGCCAGAGGCCGGATCGACCACCTCGCACGCCACCTGCGCCAAAACCTTGCGATCGGTTGGATTCTTGATCGCGAGGTCCAGACTCAACTGTTGCTGAGTCACGGACGGTTTTACAAAAACGTCGCTAATATACACCGTGCCAGCCGCCACGAGTTCGGGTGTCACGAGGATGCCGGATTGCGGGTGGTTCCAGATCGGGTACGCCAGATCCTGGAAACCGTCTCCGAAGTACTTCACCGGGAGGTTGAATTTCTTACGGAGTTTGAGCGGATCGGTGGGGCTGGTCGAGAAGCCGTACCAGGCGTCTTTGAGGCCAACCCACAATTCGTTGGTGCCGGTCCGCAGGCCGCGGGTCACATCGATCTGCACCCGGGCAAACGGATTCTTGTCAAAGCCGCAATACTGCCCATTCACATACACCGTGGTGTTGAGGTTGTTTTGTGGGAAGACCAGGAAGAAGGAACGGCCGGCCAGCGATTCGGGCACCAGCACCCGCGTGCGATACCACAGGCGGTGCGCGAAGATTAGATCGGGCCGGGACTCATTTTTATTGCTGGGCACCGGGATGGCGGACCAATGCGGCTGGGCGGGAAAATCCTGGATGGGCGCGGCTACTTCGCCGGGCATCTGCTCGTCGTGCCGGGTCACCTCCCAAAGCCCGTTAAGCTTCAGGGAAATCCGGGATTCGGGCGAGCTAGCTGCGGGAAAACGGAAGACCTGCTGCGCGGCTTCGCGATCCTTCGCCGAGAGCTCCACCTGATCCGGTTTGAATTTCGAGCCGGGATGAAACGCGCCCCGGTAAATGACCAGCGCATCCGAGGCGTACAAAATGCGGTTGGGTTTGCCCTTTTCGTTGCCGGGTTCCTGGAGCGTTCGGGGCAACCGGATTTCGAGCTTATGCGGACCGGCAGCCAACTCCTGATCGCCCATTTTCAACCAGGCCACCTCGGTCCAAAACGACAGCTCCATCAAATCGGTGGTCAGTTCTTCCGGGCGGACGCGTTGCCAGGCGCCGGCATCCAGGCGCCAATCGAAAGGTGACCGGACCGCTTCGAAACCGATCCGATTCCAAATCTGGTATTGGCCGGTTTGGGCCAGGCTGAATTCATAACGCAGCAACCCGCCTTCGGCCGGCAGTTCCTGGTCCACTTTGTTCGCCTCGATGGAAATGTGCAGCCAATTGCTGGCGGACAGAAACTCCGGCCGGCCCCAGCCGGCGATATTGGGTTTGAGATTGGCATAGGCCGGTTTCTCGGCTTCCAACCAGACAAAATCATCGGCGGCGAACGTTGGGAGCGTCAGCAGTCCAATCGCCAGCCACATCGAGCGAGACATCCAGGAAGTGAAATGCGCATTCATCGGTAAATGGAATCGGTATCTGCTGATTATTGAGCACACCGGGCAACCGTCAAGTCCTCACATAAGAGCAATTCAGCCCGCCAAAAACGCGAAAGGACGCCGAAGAAAAGGAGTTAGTGAATACAATAGCTGAGCGTGTTTTGGAC